>NZ_JAPWHT010000071.1:0-31465 GCF_027270795.1 Streptomyces sp. ActVer | reverse complement strand
GCTGCCCAAGCCCACCCGCGCCGCACGGCCGTTCGCCGCGCCGCACCCGCTGACCGGCCCCGCCCGCGCCGCGCCCCTCACCCACGTACCTGGAACAGCCCTTGCCCCAGCCCTCCTCCTCGTCCACCGACGGCTACGACATAGCCTTCCGCGTCCTGGGCGTCGTCCTCGCCATCGCCGTCCCGCTGTCGAACGTGGCGTGGCTGGGCGGCAACCTCACCGCCTGGGCCACCGACACCGGTCCCCGTGCGCCGTATCAGCCCGTACAGGCCCTGCTCCATCCCGATCAGCTGTGGCCCCGCCTCGGCGACACATCCCTGCTGCTGGGCACCCGCATCCTGCCCGGCACCGTGCTACTCGCACTCGGGATCACGGCCGCCGTGCTGTACAAGCGACACAAGGACGGCATCGGCGGACGCAGGAAGCGCGTCGCCGGGATGGCCAAACAGCGGGACATCGAGCCGCTGATGTCCAAGGCCATCACCGCCAAGGCAAGATCATTGCGCCCAAGCCTGAAGGACGCCAAGCACCTCAACCCGGCCGACACCGGCATCCTGCTCGGCAACCTCCAGGGCACGAAGCACGAAGTGCGCATGGGGTACGAGGACGTCGCCGTCGCGATCATGGCGCCGCGCTCCGGCAAGACCACATCGCTGGCGATCCCCTCCATCCTCAACGCGCCCGGCCCGGTCCTGCTCACCTCCAACAAGGCGGCGGGCGACGCCTACACGGCCACGCTCGATGCGCGAGCGGCCGTCGGCCGGGCCTGGTCGATGGACCCGCAGCAGATCGCCCATGCCGAACGGGCCATGTGGTGGAACCCCTTGTCCGACGCCAAGACCCTCGACGGCGCCGGCAGGCTCGCCGGCCACTTCCTCGCCGCCTCGGTGGACGCCTCCCAGCAGGGCGACTTCTGGTCCAAGGCTGGCTCCAACATCCTCTCGCAGCTGTTCCTGGCCGCCGCCCTCGCCGAGCGGCCGATCACCGACGTGATGCAGTGGCTGGCCTTCCCTGCCGACCGGACCCCGCTGGACATCCTGCGCGACCACGGGTTCGCCGCCGTCGCCGCACAGTTGAAGGGCACCGTGGAGGGCCCGCCGGAGACCCGCGACGGCATCTACGAGACGGCCCGCCAGTACGCCGCCGCCCTGCTCAACAGCGAGATCGCCGCATGGGTGACCCCGCAGAAGGACGTGGCGGAGTTCAAGCCGGGCGAGTTCGTCGCCTCGAAGGACACGCTCTATCTGCTGTCGAAGGACGGCGGTGGCGGCGCCTCGGCCCTCATCGCCGCGTGCGCGGACTCCGTGATGCGGGCCGCGACCGCCCAGGCCGAACGCGCCGGAGGACGCCTCGACCCGCCCATGCTCGCGATCCTCGACGAGGCCGCCAACGTCTGCAAGATCTCGGACCTGCCGGACCTGTACTCCCACCTCGGCAGCCGCGGGATCATTCCCATCACGATCCTGCAGAGCTACCGGCAGGGTCAGAAAGTCTGGGGCGACGCGGGCATGGACGCCATGTGGTCCGCCTCCACGATCAAGGTCATCGGGTCCGGCATCGACGACCCGGACTTCGCCGACAAGCTGTCCCGTCTGATCGGTGACCACGACGTCGAGACCACCTCCACCTCGACCTCCGAGTCCGGTAAGTCCACGTCCGTCAGCATGCGGCAGGAACGCATCCTGGCCGCCGACGCCATCCGCGCCCTGCCCAAGGGCACCGCGCTCGCCTTCGCCACCGGCATGCGCGCGGCCATGCTCGACCTGCGTCCCTGGTATCTCGAGCCCGGCGCCGGCGATCTATCCGCCGCCTCCGCCCTCGCGTCCAAGGGCATCACCGAACGCGCCGTCGCCAAGGCCGCCCCGAAGCAGACCGACTTCGGCACCGCCGCCTAGTCCGCGCCCGCCTTCCCCCACTCAACTCGCCCACGGAGGCGCCCATTCACACCTACGAGCCCACCGACCTGGACGACATGGAGCCGCACGAAGCCGTGGATGCCGTCCTCGCCGACCTGCGCGACCACCGGATCACCAGTGATGGAAGTTGCCTGTTCGCCGCCACCCGGCACATCGGCCTGCTCTGCTTCGGGTTGCCCTCTTGAGGCGGATCATCCTCGACTTGTTCGCCGGGCCCGGCGGCTGGAGCCACGCGCTCACCGTCCTCGGCGCGCGAGATGTGGGCCTGGAGGGGGATGAGTGGGCCTGCAAAACCCGTGCCCAGGCAGGGCAGTTGACGATCCGGACCGACGTCGCCGTCTATCCGTCTTGGATCTTCTCTGGCCGGACCCTCGGGCTGATCGCCTCCCCTCCCTGTCAGGCATGGTCGATGGCGGGCAAGCGCCTCGGCCTCGTTGACCAGCCCCTCGTTCACCAGGCCGTCGCCAACCTTGCCGCCGGACGCGACACCCGCGAGCAACTGCTCGGCGCGTGCGCGGACCAGCGCTCCCTTCTGGCCGCCGAGCCCATGCGCTACCTGCACGCCCTCAACACGGTGGGCGAGCCCGAGTGGGTGCTCATGGAAGAAGTCCCCGATGTCCTGCCCCTGTGGCGGCAGTACGCGGCGATCCTGCGGGCCTGGGGATTCTCGGTATGGACCGGCATCCTCAACGCCGCCGACTACGGCGTCCCCCAGACGAGAAGGCGGGCGATCCTGCTCGCCTCCCGCACCCGCACCGCCGAACCTCCGCCGCCCACCCACGCACAGTCCGCCGAACCGGAGTCGCTGTTCGGGCCCGGCCGCGCCCGCTGGGTATCCATGGCCGAAGCCCTGGGCTGGGGCGCCACAGACCGTCCTGTGCCCACCGTGTGCGCTGGCGGCGGCCCGGGAGGCGGCCCCGAACCCTTCCCCTCCGGCTCACGCAAGACCCTGACCGACGCCCGCGACCGCGGCACCTGGACACCACACCCCGACGCCGAACTCGTCCTGGCCTCCCGGCCCGGTGAGAACCACACCGAAGATGCTCCGGCATCCACGTTCACCGCCGAGGCGCACCGCTGGTCATGGTCACTGCGCAGCAACAACCAGACCAACGCCACCGTGCGCCGGGCCGACGAGCCCGCCGGCACCCTGTTCTTCGGCCACCGGGCCAACGAGTGCACCTGGGTCTCCAACACCGCCTCCGGCCTTCCGGACGACGAGCAGCGAGCGGCGCCGACCCCGATCAAGATCACCGCCCGGGAAGCGGGCGTGCTGCAGAGCTTCCCCGCCAACTACCCGTGGCAGGGCAACAAGGGCCAGACCTTCTCGCAGATCGGCAATGCCGTCCCCCCGCGCCTGGCAGCCCACCTGCTCGCCCCACACCTGAACAAGCCCTTCAACCCCGACGACTTCATCCTCGCCGCCTGATGCCCCACACCCCCGAACCCGACGACGACCTCGACCGCGTGCCGACGCCGGTCCACTACGCCGAGCAGTCCCTGCTTGGCGCCCTCCTCCTAGAACCTGCGCGTCTGACCGACACCGAGCCGCTGATCGCTCACCACTTCGACAGCCATACCCACGCCGCGCTGTTCACCGCGATCCGCACGCTCCCGCCGCCCGACCTGGCCGACCACGCCAAGGACACTGCCTGGCTCAACGCTGTTCTGGACCATGCGCGTCCGCACGCTCCCGGCCTGAACGCCTCCTACCTTCACACCCTCATCCAGTTCTGCCCGCTGCCGAAGCACGCGGCGGCGTACGCCAGGATGATCCGCGCCGACAATGCCCGCAGGGTTCTGCGCGCCCACGCCGGGCGTCTCGCGTCCACCGCAACGGACCCGAGCCTGCCCTACCCGGTCGCCTCGACGCTCGGCATGGCCGACGACATCGGCCGTGTCCTGGACGCCCTCGCCGCACAGTTCGCCCCGCACCCCGGCTCCTTCCCCCGCACTCCACTCCCTGCGGATGTCCTACGGCCGGCCGGCGAGGAGGACCTCGATGAAGAACGCTTCCTTCTTGCGACCGCCACCGCCTACCCGGCTGAGGTACAGCACATGAGGTGGCTGACCGAGGCGGACTTCCTGCTGCCGCTGCACGCCGCGCTCTGGCAGTCCATCACCTCGCTGGTCCACCGCGGCGACATGGTCGACCCCGTCACCGTCCTCGGCGAGGCCCAGCACCACGGCGTGCTCACCGGCACCCTGACACCCGAGGACCTGATGGCCCTGGTCTCCACGCCCGCCGGCTCACCCGAGTACTGGGGCGAGAAGATCCTCCAACGCGCTCTCCTCGCCCGCGCCCAGACGGTCGCCGCACGGATCACCGCCTACACCGACGACCTGGCCAACACCCCCCACCAGTTCGTCACCGGCAGCCGCCGCGCCCTGGCCGACCTCAACTCCCTGCGTACCCGCTGGATGCGCGCCACAACACCCTCGCCCGCTCCCACCAAAAGCCAGCCGGCACGCCGCGGGCAACTGCCCCACGCGACCGGTCCTCCGCCCCAGCCCGCACTACTCAGCCCGCGCGCCCACCGATGACCCACTATCGGGCCCGGCCGTCCGCCGACCGGGCCGGGACCCGAAACGAGTACGCCTTCCATGCCCGGCATTCCTCCCGACGCCCCATCCGCCTCGACGCCCAGGTCTTCCTCGCGTCCATCCCGCCCACCCCACCGCCGTCGTCGCACGCCCCGGCAGGCGCAGACGCACCGCACAGGCCCTCCTGGCCGCCCACGGCTTCGACTCTCTCGACGAGCGCACCATGGTCCTGGCCCGGATCGACCGTGAGGAGCCGTACTGGGCTGGCACGGATGGTCCTGCAGTCCACCCATGCCCGCGAGCAGGGCCCGGGGCCGCACAACACCGTGGCGGCCTTGGTGGACCCCGTGTGCGGTCTACCGCTCCTCCTCAAGAGGTTCCGCGGAGACACCGACGAGAACTACGGCAGCGATCAACAGTTCGTTCTCCCAGACACCGACAAGACGGCCGTACTCGACCTCCGGGCCACGGTGGAGCGACCTCCCTCCAGCCTTGCGCCCGGCGGCCGAACCGATCCCGCGGCAGCCGCCTCGGAGGCGCGCTCCGCCGGGTTCGAGCCGTTGGAGCCCTATCCCGGGAAAACCACCGACCGGTGGCGCTGCCGCTGCATGTGCAACACGGACATCACACTCACTCTGACCAGCATCAGAGGAGGCCGCACCGCGTGCGGCACGTGCTCCCAAGGCCCGACTCGGTAACCATCGGTCACAACGTGCCAAAGGCAAACGCCACACCCAGACCGTCATGGCGCTCGCCCGCCGCCAGGGTCAACGTTCTCTGCGCTCTCCTGCGCGACAGACGATGCTACGAGCTCACACCGCCAATGGCCCGAGCGGCTTGACAAACGGCACTAGGAATCGACGTTGATGCCGTAGTCCGCGGCCAAGCCCGCCAGCCCGGTGTCGTAGCCCTGGCCGACAGCACGCACCTTCCAGCCCGAACCATGTCGATAGACCTCCACAGCGATGGCGACGGTCTCGCGCGAAACGAAGGGAGCTGCCTCGAAGGACAATCTTTCACCGGAGGGTTGGGTGATGTCCGCGCGCCAAGTGGAGTGCTGGTCGAAGACAGCCATGGGCTGGGATTCGAGGTCGATGCTGGCGATGACTGCCACGGTGTGGATGTCGTCGGGAATCTCGGGCAGCTCCGCGGTGATGGTGTCACCGTCGGTGCGGACTCCTTCGTGGTGGGGATGGTTATAGAAGACGAGGTCCTGGTCGCTGCGGACCTTGCCGTGGCGGGTAAGTAGGACGGCGGAGACATCAACGGGCGTACCGGTGGCGGTGACGCGCACCATTACCCGCTCGGATGCGAGATGGGCATTAGCGCCCTTGCCTAGCACGTTCCCGGCCTCGTGCTGTGCCTCTGGGGCAGCCTTGACCGCATCCGCGTCGGATGCCTCTGCGGGTCGGCTGGTACCGGTTAGCGCGGCGAGGGCGTCCTGGAAGAGGGGCCAGCCTTCGGCTTCTTCACCAGGCCAGGGCCAGGCCAGGCGGTGGGCGCCGAACTGTTTAGGTGTAGGCGGATGTCCGAGGGCCTCGTAGAGCTGCACATAGCGCAGGCTTTCCTCGGCCAGGCGGCTGAGCTGCCACTGCCGTTGGGCTTCTTCAGGCTGGTTCATGCGGAGGTCGTTGTCGACGGCAATGCCGCCGAGCGCCGTGTAAACGCGCTGGGCGAAGACGTGGCCGTCATTCGGCAGTAGACGAGCCGGACGCTGTTGCTGGGCTGCAGCAGGCTCGCCGATCGCGGTGTACAGAGCGCCGAGGTCACCACCGGTCCATTGACTGGCAGCGTTGGTGGCGAACTGGGCGAACTGAATCAAGGTAGGCGGCTTGCCCTTCGCGGCCACGAACCGGTGATGGGCACGGGCAACGTCTTCCAACGCGGCGCGCCACCGCCCCTCCAGGTAGGCGTCGAGATACTGCTCTGCCCAGGCACGGCGATGGCGGGTGACGATGTCACGCACCCGCTCAAAGCCTTCGCGGCGGCTGCCGCTGCTGTGACTCATCGTCAGGGTGAAGGAACCGATCGCCGTGTCCACCGGTAGCTCCCTGCGCTCCCGGACGATCTCCTCCTCCGGCCCCAAATGCCGCTCAGCAATGCGCAGTTCCTCGAACAGATCCGGCGAGACAGGACAGCCGACGGCATGCAGCGCGGTGAGGGGACGGTTGTAATAGTCAGCCACACCAGACAGAGGGGCGCGGGAGTAAGGGCCTTCGCACACGAACCAGGCGGTCAGCGCGACACCGTGCCAGAACTCCAGGGCGGGGCCAATCGTTTGGGCCATCAGCTGGTGGGGCCGGGGATTGCTGACGATGGCGCCAGGGTGGCGCTGCAGCGTCACCGACTGCCAGAGACGGTCCACCTGCTCGTTGACGGAGGCGGGCAGCACCTGCCGGTACAGCTGCTGGGTGATTCCATGGTCGTCCTGCCAGGCGAAGGACATGATCTCGTTGTCGACGAGTCCCCATAGCGGCCGCATGCCAGGGCTTTGGACAGCATGCGTGTGGTCGAAGCCTGTCCACCAGCCACGCAGGGCTGCAACACGTTCTTCGACGGGGGAAAGGGAGGTCGGGCCACCGAGGAAGGCCGCGAGCATGGCATGGATTTCGTCCTCCGGGATGCCCGCCTCAGCGGCCATGCCAGCTGCCTGGGCGGACATCCCCACGTACAGGCGCGGCTCGGGCAGCGCGGTGATGACTTCCTCGTCCGGGTGCGGTGGCGCCTGCAGGTAGTCCAGTACGGTCAGCCAGTTGCCAGCGAAGTAGCCGGAGACCACCGGCTGCAGCGCCCGGGTCAGGACTCGTCTGGCCAGAGCGGTACCGGCCTTGGCCTTCTTGGCGAAGCTGGCAATGAGTGCCTGCGTCTGCTGGATGCGGTGGCGGGTGACGAGTTGCAGAGGATCAGTGGCGGTGAGGGTGTCCAGGAGCCGGAGGCGGGCGCGTTGCTGCCCGCGCCGGTCCAGCCGGTGCCAGCCGCCGCCGAAGCGGAACTCCTCGAGCGCATCCTGGCCCAGGCCCAGCAGACGGTAGCGTTCTTCGATACCGGCCCACTGTTCCTGTTGGTCTTCGACGGTCCCGGCCGGTCCGGCTGCCCGCACCCGGACCGGCTCCAGCAACGCCTCGAACAACGGCACCAGTAGCGCCCACAGCAGTACCGCGTCCGCGCCCTCCGCAACGCTGACCCGAGCGGTGTCATCGGTGGCCAACGTCACCGCGTGGGCGGCGCGTTCGCGCAACAGATGCGGCAGGTTGACTGCTCCTGCCTTCACGGAGAGCTTTTGCGGCAGGTACCACGCACCGCGTTGCTGTTGCTCCCGCACACCGAACTTCTCAGCACACCAAGCCTCCTCCGACCCGCTGAGCCCAAGCACTTCAACGCTGTCCGCAGCCTGTGGTCCTTTGCCTCTGATCACCGAAGCCACTCGCTCGCCGCCCAGTGCAGCGGCCAGCAGCCTGGCCGCGAGCGCGTCGAGCTCGGCGAAGCGCTGGTGCTGCCCGGAAGCCGCCTCCAAAGCAAGCCCGTCTTCGGGAGATGCGCCCATGACAGGCTGCCACCAGCGCGGCTCATCACTGGCCACCGGTCAGCCTCCGCATGTACTCGACGAACTGTTCAAACGGCATCGGCGTCGCGGTGTTTTGCGCGTAGACGGCGTAGCGCTGGGCCATCAGCTGCATCTCCCGCTCCGCCCGCCGAGCTTCCACCCGGCCCAAATCGTGCACCACCCGCTGTTCCACACGCCCCTGCTCGTACAGCACGAACGCATCAACCCCGCCTGGGACTGCGCCATCAGAGGCCGCCTCTCCAGTGCCGTTACCGTCCTGTACCTGTTCCAGCGTGACGGGGTTGATCAGCGGGACGTCGAGCAACACTGCTGGATCCATGTCGTTGTCCGCGCACATGGCCTCCAGATGGTCCTCCAGGCCGAGTTCGGCATGGCATACCACGTCCAGGTACTGCTGGTCGACAGCCAGGCCGGGATGCCTCAGTACGCGCACACCACGCCCGATGAACTGGTAGAACTCGCCGAAGCTGCCATAGGGGCGCACCGGCACCACCACGGTGATGGGCGGAAAGTCGTAGCCCTGGCCGAGCATCCGCAGCTGCACGATGCCTTGCAGATCTCCCGCGTCAGACTCGAAACGCCGCCGGGTGGCTTTGATCGTCGAGGCCGACATGCTGTGGTGCAGCGTGCCGCAGGGGATGCCATGCTCTTCAGCGATCCGGGCGATCTGCTGCGCATGGGCCTCACCCATCGCCGCGAACAGCGCCCGGGGTTTGACCGGGGCCAGCAGCTTGGCCTGGGCATCCAGACAGGCCCGCGTCACGGTCATGACGTGCCGGATCGACGCCTCGGACTGCGCCGTGATGCGAGCCATCTTCCGCTCGTCCCCCAACGCCGCCAGCAAGGCATCACGGCCCACGATCTGTTCGCGGCGTCCGTCGGGCCACACCGCCTCGTACACCGTCGTCGCCACCTCCGGGGCGAACCGGTGCACACGCAAGTTCTTCGCGGAGCCGTCCGCGACGGAGTCCACCAGCCGGTAGCGGTAGACGACATCGGCGTCGATCGGTTTGCCGTCCAGGCGCTGGAAACACGCCGACATCAGCAGCGTGCGTGCACCCTCGAAGTGGGCGAACAGCCGCTGGTAGGAGGCACTGGCCGCGATGTGAGCCTCGTCCACGACGATGAAGTCGACATCCTCCGGCTCCAGCTTGGCCAGCAGGTCCCCATCCTTGTCGCCGGTGCCCAGCGCGTGGAAGTTCGTGACCAGCACATCTGCGGCCAGCAGCCGCTGTCTACTCACCCGGCTGATCTGCCCGTCGTCCCTGTCCAGGACCAACGTGGCCGGCGGGCGCGCGCCCGGCAGCAGCGGGCCGCCCGCCAGTCCGTACAGAACATTGCCCGGGATACCCGGATCGAGTGCCTTGGCGAACGTGCCGCGGATGACCGATCCAGGAGTCACCACCAGCGCCCGCCGCCTGCTGAAGGACAACGCGGCCGCCACTCCCAGAGCGGTCTTGCCGGCCCCGACCGCCATCACCGTGGCCGCATGCCGTCCTCCGGACGCGTAGTAGTTGGCCAGCGCGGCCAGAGCCTCGTCCTGGCACGCCCGCAACGGCTCCCGCGCCACCGAAGCGCGCGCACCGGCGAAGTAGGACCCACCGGCCGCTGGCTGGGCGCCCAGAGGCGGATCGGCCGCCCTCAAGGGATCCCCCGCCATCTCCGGGACCTCAATACGCGGTACGGCGACCACGAACGGCGCAAGCGCCGCATCCTGGCGCAGCATCGCCTGCAGCTGGGCAACGCAGCGCGCGGTGTCCAGGCGCACCGCATCATAGGAAAACCGCAGCACCGTCAGCCCCGTAGCGGCCAGGTCGTTCTGCCGCAGCCGGTCGTAGGTGAAGGCCCCCCGGTCACTGTGGAAGGTGAACCCGTCCAACTCGACGGCCAGTTGCAGCGACGCGCCTGAGATCAGGTAGTCCAGCCGGTAGGTGCGTTCATTGACCGTCACCGGATGCTGGCTGCGTACATGCGCCACGATGCCCCGCTCCGCAGCCGGAGTGAGCACCCAGCGCAAGAACGCCTCTTCCAGATACGACGCCGAAGGGATCACCTGGTGCAGTCCCGTGCTCATGCAGCCCCGCCAACCGCAGCTTCCTGCACCAACGCACCGACCTTCTCCGACAGCCGGGCCACCGCGTCCTCGCCCTGTCCGAAACGGGCCAACCGCCATGCCACGCCAAGAGCTTCTTCGAGAGCACCTTCGCGTTCCAGCAGCACAATGAGCCGAGACACGGACGTCACATGCACGAACGACTCCGGGACGGGACCGGTGTCGAAGGACACCGCCTGAGGGGCTGCCTCCATCAACTCCAGGTCCAGCAGCGCGAACACCTCGAGCAGCTCAAGCCCTTCAGGATAGGAGCGCCGACCGCTCCACAAACGGTCCACCGCGCCCTGCAGGACGAAGTGGTAATCCATCGCCCCACCGGGAAGCTCCAGCGCCTCCCAGACCCGTGCGACCAGGTCCGCTCCGCCCGCCTCTATAGGCACATGCCGACTGGCCGGCGTTGCCGACGTACTTCCCTCAGCAGTCGGCCACATCGGTGATCCATACGACACCTCCGGGCGGACTCGTGCCTCTGGCAGTGCCTCGCGAACAACACCAGGACTACCCGTGAAATGCATGCCGGGAACCGCCGCCATCCGCTCAAACCACGTCGCCACGTACCCCGCTCTTCCCGCTTCCGCTGCGTCAGCCGCCAGGTAACTGCCATACCACTGCTGGGCATCCCCCGGATGACACGTCTCCCGTGCCCCGCCAAAGTAGTGCCACCTCGCGAACCATATGCCCGCCAGCCGAAGTAAGTGGCGATATCAACGATCGGCTCCCGCTCTGCCAGTTCCATTCCGACCTGGGCCTCGCCCTGACTGATCCACGGTGCTGGGAGGAGCCTGGTCGACCGAAGGCGGCATCGTCCGCGGGGGAGGGTGTCGTATGCGAGGGCGAAGTAGCTTTCGCGTCAACTAACGGCAGATTCCGGAAAGTTCACGCTTCTATACCGTTCCGTCAGGTACTTTCCCTAGGCATCTGAGGCGACAGCTGACAGCGCAGGGGGACGCGTGAGCAACGACGGCGAAGACCTGCCGCGCCTGTTGATCTCCGTGATCGACGATGATCCGTTGCGGGCTCGCAGCGACGCCCGCGAACTGCTGACCGAGGTGTCGGAGACAGATCCCGCGGCCTCCCTATGCCTGCCCTCAGCCGGTGCCTCAGTGAGCACCGACAAAGGCGGCGACGTCTCGGAGGTCGTCAGCCTGGCCCTGAGTGCCGGTTCGTTCGCCGCGGCCTGCGTCCAGGTATGGCTGGCCAAGGTCCCCCAGCGCACCATCATCGCGACCCGCCCCGACGGAGCCACCCTACGCATCACAGGCCGCGAAGCGCGTGAGGAAGACGCACGCCTCGAACGGTTCCTGGCCGAGCGATCCCTGCCACCAGACGGGAGCACGGCTCACGGCGCGCCGGGCCAGGACGACACCCCCACGGCGGACTGACCGAGAGTGCGAAACAACGATCGGTACGCCCTCCTGATCGGCGCCTCCACGTACGACAGCGAGCACTATCACGACCTTCCGGCGGTCCGTGCCGATCTGCACTACATGCAGGCCGTTCTGCAGAGCACAGAGATCGGCCAATACAACGACTGCGCGATGGTGCCGGACCCGACACGTGCGGAAATGCTGCACGCCATCGAGTCGTTCCTCGGAGAGCGCCAGCAAAGTGAGAGCGCACTGCTGTACTTCAGCGGGCACGGCGAGTTCTGCGAGGCCGACAACCAGCTCTACTTCCTCACCCGCGACAGCGACCCGGCCGATCTTCCCCGTACGGCGGTGTCGGCGGAGTTCCTGGAGCGGACTCTGCAGTCCTGCCGCGCCGCGTCCAAGATCGTACTGCTGGACTGCTGCGCAAGCGGTTCCGTCGTCCAGGGCTGGCATGCCAAGGGCCGGGAGAGTTCGGAATCGGACGAGGCGGAGCACAGCACCCTGTTGCACCCCACTGGCGTCTACTTCATCACCGCCTCGGACGCGCTGCAGGCCGCCTCCGCCATGGCTCCCGAAGGATCGACGCTCGGTACTTCGCGGTTCACGGGTGAAATCGTCGAAGGACTGCGGAACGGGCGGATCAAGGACAGCGGCTGGATATCGCCGGAGGATCTCTTCGAGTATCTGACCGCGCAGATGGTGCGCAAGGGTGTGCCGGAGGAGCAACGCCCGACGAAGTCCACCATCCGCGCCACCCACACGCTGCACTTCGCCCGGTCCGTGGCCCGCCCGGTCAATCTCCCTGCCCCGCCCCATGAACCGCCCCCGCCGTCGGCCGCTCACCTCAAAGCTCGCGAGCGGGTCGCGGCTGACCGTGAGAACGCCAACGACTGGCAGCACCTGCTGCGCTACTACGCACAGTGCCTGAGCGCCCAGGCCGCAGCGAGCATGCTGCCCGACCGGCGGGCGGGCCGGAACTCGCAGTACTTCCTGATAGATGAGGGGCCCGAGACCATTCAATCCGGTCTGAGCCCGGCACTGCCGGCGCCCAAGAACCTGCCCGGTGCGCACGGCTCAGGCGGCACCACGGCGAAGAACGGGGCAGGTCGCGCTGCCGATCAGCACGAGTACTGGTACGGGTATCCCGCCGTCACGCTCCCCTCCCGCGGTGAGGGCAGCCAGCGCACGGATGTCGGGATCGCTCCGCTGTTGATCCAGCAAATGGAGTTGGCTCCTGACGAGAGCGGTCGCGCGGTGCTCCGTCCGAGCGGGGTTCCGTCGCTGCACACCAAGCTGGTGACGGAGCTTCTCTCGGAGGACGAGGCTGCCCAGTTGCTGGCCCGTTGGCAGCCGACGTGGCAGCACGGCAATGACGCGCAGATGATCAAAGCCGTACGGGAGTTGCTCGGCGTCCTGGGACTTCCGGAGCTTGAACCGCTCGACGCCTCCGCCTTGAGTGCGGACTCGGTGCACGAGGCCCTGCGCCCTGGCGCGCACAACGCCGCCGTGCTCCTGGCTCCGTCGAGTGCGGAGCGATTCGCCACCGACGGCGTTGTGGAGAATCTCCTGGCCATCTCCACCCGCACGGACGAAATTCCGGGTACGGCACTGGACGCGCTCTTGAACGGCGGCACCCCCACGCCCACAACGAATCCCGTGCTCGTGGTGTCGGCAGGGCCCTCCAACGAGAGCCAGGAGCAGGTGGTCATCTCCGCGATGACGCAGCCGCTGACCGTGGCCACCGGTCCGCCTGGAACGGGAAAGAGCGAGGTCGTCACCTCGGTGGTGGCCACCTGCGTCGCGGCAGGTGAGTCGGTTCTGGTGGCGTCGACCAACAACGAGGCGGTGAACGTCGTCGCCCAGCGCTGCGACGACATCGCTCCGGGGCTGCTGATGCGTACTGGCAACGTCGATGCCTTGGTCAAGGAGGCCGAGAAGCTAGAGCAACTGCTGTCCGAACCGCCTGCCCAGCCCGGGCGCAGCTCCGCCACCGTGGCAGGTGAACTGCGCAACCTCCGCTCGCGCGCCGCCGCCCTGCGCGACCAGGCCGGACGGCAGGTCGAAGGTGAGGTACGGCTGGCCCAGGTGCTGTCGCAGCGCGCCGAGTTGGCCAGCAAAGTCGAGCTTCCGGTGCCGCTCCTGTCACGGTTGTGGCAAGTCGGCGACCTCTCGGCGCTGGCCCGCTGGGAAATGAGGGCCCGCCGGGCGGCAGCGGCGGGCAGCTGGTGGGGGCGCTGGCGCCGGACACGGGCCATGAAGGCGTTCGTCGCGGCTGCCGGTGCCGACGCAGCGCCGCAACTGCCGCCATGGACGAGGGAACGGCCCGTTGTCTCAGACCTGCTCGACGACCTGGCGGACCTGACCGGCCTGGAGCGCCAGGTGCGTGACCTCACGCCGGCTCAGCTCGCCTACGACGAGGAAACCGTGCGCCAGGCGCGTTCAGGCTGTGCCGCAACACGGGCCCAGCTGTCCGCAGAGCTGTGCGAGGCCGTGTCGGCGGAGGTGCTCGACCGCGGGCGATCGCTGTTGGACCAGCGGCTTCAGACGTTGCGTCAGCGCAAAGGGACCCAGCGGAGCCAGCTGAACCTGCTGCGCCACCTGAAGGGGTGGGCAATCACCACCCATGCGGTGCGCCAGCTGAGGCCTGATCCGAAACTCTTCGACTTGGTCGTCATCGATGAGGCCAGCCAGTGCTCCATCGCGGCGGTGCTGCCCCTGCTGTTCCGCGCCCGCAGGGCCCTGATCATCGGGGACCCGATGCAGCTGACGCACATCCCCGGTATCTCGCCGGAGCAGGAACGTCAGGCCCGCGTCAGGGCGGGGCTGAGCGCGGCCTGGCTGGAGGACCGTCGGCTCGCCTATCACGCTCACTCCTCCTACCACGCCGCCGCGCAGAACGGCGAGAGTGCACTGCTGCTCGACGAGCACTACCGCTGCCACCCGGAAATCGCCGACATCGTCAACGGCCATTGCTACTCCGGCGCGCTGGAGATCATGACCGACGTGCGCCGGCAGGTACCCGCAGTCGATCTCATGGACACCGGGGAAGTGGCCCCCGTACTGGCCTGGGCGAATGTGCCCTCAAGCAAGTCGGCACGCGGCCCGGGAGGAAAGTCCTGGCGCAACCCGTCCGAGGCCGCCGCTGTTGCCGACATCGTGCGGGCGCTGCTTCGCCGCCTGCCCGAGAGCGCGACCGTGGGCGTGGTGACACCGTTCCGTGCGCAGAAGGACGCCCTGGAAAGCGTGATCGGCAGCGACCGGGTCCGGGTGGGAACGGTGCACGCCTTTCAAGGCGGTCAGCGCGATGTCATGATCCTCAGCCCGGTGGCCACCACCAACACCCCGCAACGAACGGCCCACTGGGTGTCGAGCCTGGTCAATCTCTGGAACGTCGCGATCACCCGCGCCAAATCCCAGTTGATCACCGTGGGCAACCACGCCTACTGGCAACAGGAGACAGGTCTCCCCCATCTGCTGTCCTCACGCTCACTCCTGTGGGACCAAACACAGCGCACCGGTGTGCAGCCAACTCCCATGCCAGGGCCTCGCCTGCGTCAGGAGCGGCGCCGCAGAGATCTCACCGACGCTGTGCAGCAGGTTCTCGCCTCGCGCGGTGTTGTCGAGCTGGAACGCGCTGCGATGGTCGGTGGACAGCGCATCGACCTGCTGTTCACCGCGCCCGACGGCAACACCGCGGTAGTCGTCGACACCGGCCCCGGGCCAGACCGTGATCCGGCACGACACCTTCGGCTGGTACACGAACGGGCCGGCTTGCTCGTCGGGCTTCCCTCCGGCGGTCGAGGCGCGAAGGCCGGTCCTGTCACGCGCGTGGTCCGTATTCCCGCATGGCGCATCCTTGTCGGCCCGAACGCACTGGCGCCGCTGTTCGACTGAGTGACCGATCGGCCGCCGGTGGTCGACCGGGACATCCGACGTGGGGAGGGCAGTCGTGGCAAGCACTCCGAAGACTGAAGAGGTCCTGAACAGTCTAAGGCAGCAGGTATCCGTGGCGGTTCACTCGACGCGGGAGCTCGTGGGCAAGGCTGACGAGGCTGCCGCCGACAAGGAACGGGAGCGTCGCGAGACGTTCGAAAAGCGGCAGGAGGAGGGCAAGACCAAGATGGGAGAGACCTACGAGCCCCTGCGGCGCAAACCAGGCCTGCGCCCGCTCCCCGGCACGGAGGTCGGCCTGTCCGTGACGTTGACGTTCTGGGACGTCCTGCACCACCTGGGCCGCGGGCTGGCACTGTCCCAGCGCGGTGCATCACGCGGACTGGCCGAGCACTGGGGCAGCCTGAAGTACTGCCAGGCGCTCAGTGCCCATACCGAAGCCCAGCTCGGCCTGTCACAGGAGGGCAACCTGCTCGGCCTGTCCGACGAGGGCAAACGGATCGCCATGTACTACAAGGCGCTGCAGTCAGAGGAGTTGGGACACGCATTCGCACTGGCCGTCAGCGAACAGATCCTCACCCGTCGCTATCCGGACCACAGCATCTCGTTCGTCCGTGCCGACACCGCCCTACGGGCCGGCTGGACGCTGACCAGTCGCGACAAGGCGAAAACAAAAACCGTCGGCTACCCCTACCGTCCGCAATTCTTCGCCGAGGTCTGGAAACCGGGTGAGTCCTCACGCGTCATCCCCATCGCCTGCAAAGGCAACCACAGCGACCGGCAGAAGGCCTACGAGCAGCTCGCCTCCGCAGCCGTCCACGCCGACGGAGTGCACATCGGAGCCTGGGACGAAACCCCGGCATTGCTGTTCAGCACGGAGATCGCCCTGGCCGACCCGCTCGCTGTCCACGTCCTGCATGCCGACGGCCCCGGCGGCTGGCTGCACATTCCTGACGACACCCCCGCCGCCGACATCGGCCTGGGCCTAGGCGGCAAGAACCCGGATATCGGCATCCTCAAACCAGGACAAGGCAAGGACCCCGACTCCTCCGAGCCCGGCTGCCAAGTCGGCCCCAAGGACTACGAGTGGTTCCAGCGTGTCCTGGCCCGCGTCGGAGCCGCCGGCCTGACGGCCTTCGCCGGGGACGGCGAATCCACCGCCGCGCTCCTCACCACCCGCCAGGGCAGCGACTTCTTCCAGGGCTTCGCCCACGCCGCCTCCGGCAGCGTCCAGGACCAGGAATACACCCTGCTGGGCGAGAAATTCGAGGGCACGGATCATGTCTTTCGGCTCAACGGCAAACGAGTACAAGCATTCTCCGGCGTCGCCGCCGACGTCCTCGATTCCCTCATCACCAGGCAAGAGCCCAAACGTCAGGCCGACTTAGCCGCCTACCGACAGCGGGTCCATGCGAGAAGGGCCAAGGAACATGGGACATTCTGGGACCACGCCTGGGGCGGCGTTGTCTCGATCGGCCGGCACGGCACAGTGCTGGCCAGGCGTCAGATCCCACCTTTCCGAGACGAGTAGTTCCTGTATGCGTGCCACCAGCTACCGGCCCATTTGGGGCCGGTAGCGGTGGCATTACTCACCTTTGTGTAGCCGATCACCCGTCTGATGCCTACGCTTCGCCGTCGTTCGGCACATACTCGCTGCGGGCCGCTTCGTGATCACCGCTGATCCCGGCTAGGGGGACTGGTCCCGCCGGGAGCAGTTGCTCCCGGCGGCTAGCTGGTGGCGCCGCCCAGAGCAGCCGCCAGATCCCTCAACGTGTGGAATGTGAAGGGGCCCCCGACGAATCCCGCCGGCACCGGCGCACGGGTGACAAAAATTGCCCTGACCACACGCGGCTCAGCTGACGTCGGCAAGCCAAGGGCCGCCGTCACCTCGTTGGCATAGGGTGCGAGGTCTTCGAGTTTCCGCTGGAGTTGTGCCGCATAGCACGGTTTTCGGTGGTCGACGTAGAAACGGTCCAGATGGCGTCGGATCTCTGGTGTCACGTGGACGTCGGCTGGGTCCTTCACCTCGATCAGCCAGATAACCGAGTCAGCCCCGCGCCCAGCGACTACATCGATCTCGGTCTGGAGCGAGGGAACCCCTAGGCGCTGGGGATCCTGCTCCCGGATGCGCTCCTCGACCACGTAGCCAGCCCCCCGTAGCGTTTGTGCCACCTCGGTCTCAAGGGCTCTGTTCTTGCGGTCACGAACCGCCTCCAAAGCGTCTGCCACCCGGCGCGGGGGCGGAGGCTGTGTCCAAGGCAGGATTCCTTGAGCCACGAAGTTGCCGTAGATGCCTGCACTCGCGTAGCAGAGCTGCGGGCTGACGACGAGCTGCCCATCGCTGAGTTCGGCCAGGGGCTGGACGACGAGTCGTTTCTGCCTGCTGCGCGCATGCCACGGCTTCCAGTCGGCAGCCTGCAGCGCGGAGGATGTACTGGTGAGGAGCCCCTGAGCAGCAGCGATACGGGCATGTCCGTCAGGTTCCGCCGCGAGACGCAACGTGTCGTGCAGGTGTTGCCGGACGGTATCTGCGGGGACGGCCACCGCATCCGGATCGTCAGGCTCCAGCGGCCATTGGGCCATAGAGAACAGGACTTGCAAGATATCGCTCACTGATGCTCCGTATGCGGCGAGCATGGCGGCATCAACAGCTGGATCGACGAGTTCGTCGATCTGTTCCTCGTCAACGACTTCGGCTGCTGCGCCAACCTCGTCAGTCTGCTCGTGACTGCCGAGCATCGCCGGAGCCGCGAGCATGTGAGCCGCTCGGGCCCGTCTGAACGCGCTGAGGTCCAGATCGAACACCCGGGAGCCTGCGCTCCCCGACTCGGCATCGGCATCGGCATCGGCATCGGCATCGGCCAAGTCGGTCACCACGGTGATCTCATATGCGTCGCTGATTCTCAGTCCGGTGGGACGAACTTGATGATGAATCGCTTCGCTCCGCATCGTCGCGGCCAGATAAGCGGAGGCCGCAGCGGTGATCTCCATCCACGCGTACTGATCCACGCGGCGGATTCCAGTGGGTTGAGCGCGCAGAGCTGCTTCGATCGCGATTTCGTTGCTGCGCCTCAACCACAGATGCTCTTGCTCGAGTTCTGTCTGACGCTCCAGTGGGTCCCAGGCCACCGAAAGAAGGCGGGAGGACTGTTCGAGATCACGGAATTGCTGGTTCTTCGTCGCCAAGGTGCGTTCGATCTGCCGCATCCCGACAGTGACAAGGTCGTCAGCGGAGTGTTGAGCGAGACGACGGTTCAGAGCATCCAACGCGGCTGGCGCCAGCACATCACGGTCAAGCACTTTGGCCTGTGGGCCCACGTACGTTCCGGGTGCGATGCCAGCTGCCTGCACAGCACGGGCCACCTCCTGGTCCATCATGCCTACCAGATGGGCATCTACCGGCCACGGACGGGCAAGGTGTGGACGGCTCACCGGCGCTGTCATGATGCGGATCGCAAGTGTGGGCGGAGCGACGTGCCAGGCCGTTGCCACCGTGTCGACCGTACTCGCCGGCAGATCGCTCTGCTCCAGAAGAGACTTGATCGTCTGCGCCATGACATCCCGCGTAGTTGCGGCGTCACGGTCGGTCTGCTCCGCGAGCAACTCACAGTCAACGAGGAACTCAGCATGGATCACCCGGCCGTACGCACTGGACTGTGCTTCGGCAGATCCGACCCGGATGGAATCGGCGCGATCACGATCGTCCGGCGTAACGGGCCGCATTTCGAGGATGTAGCCGACCGGTGAGGCTTCGTCATGCGCCGCTCTCCACGCATCATTCACCTGCTCGAAGCCGAAGGCGTACGAGCCTGCGAGGTCGTGGAGAAGTTGGTGATGGATGTCGCCCCACGCCGGGTGCGCGGAACGTATGGCCACAGCAGGGGCGCCGGCCCGGATCCGCCAGCCGTACAGGTCAGGGCGGTCGTGGTCCGGCGGTCGGGTTACCTCATCCGCATGCGCTCGGCGCCACTCGTAGATCCCGTATGGGCCCTGTCCAACAGGGTCCAAGGCATCCCAGGAGTCGATTCCCGGCAGGGTGAGCAGGGCCAGCGCCTGCTCGAGTTCCTGCAGGCGCTGGCCGCGTTCCCACTCGGCGGCGCTGTGGTGAGGGCTGACCATCATCAAGTCCGGGGCCCTGCCGCCACTGAAGAACGTCTTATTGTTGCCGCGCCACCACTCCCATAGGTCAAACGCCTCCCAGACGACCATGTGGGGTCTGTCCGGCGCCGCAAGTTCACGGCAAAAGGTATAGAGATCCGTGTCGCTGTCGGCGGTGGTCGAGGCCCAGAGCAGATCCTCAAGGGACATGGCGGCAAGCCCCGGTCGCTGGGGCGCAACCAGATGTCCGGCAGATGCGACGAGGAGAAGGGGAACTACCTCCGTCCCTGCGGGAAGGGTCAGGGACCCACCGGGCAGCGGCACACGAACCTCTTCGTCCGGATGGGCACGGGCATGCTCGCTGATCCGCAGCACTGCTGGTTCCTCCCGGAAGGGAGCATCCGTCAGATGAGGGCGGGCGAACAGCTGTACCAGCAACGCCCTGGCAGGGCCGAACATCACCACCCACTGCACAACGTCGCGAGGGGAGACAGCCGGGCCGCTGCTTGTGTCAGGGGGACCGACAATCTTGTCCGAGAACCGCCACAGAGCTCGGCGTGCACGTTCAGCTGCGAGCTGGGCAAATCGCAGGCTGACGTTCGCTTCTGCCGAGGCGGCGTGCCGAGCGAGATCAACGACGCCCTGCCCCATGCTTTCGGGCAGGAAGCCCAACGGTAGCCAGAATCTCGCTGCGCCACCGTCGGACTGCTGATGGGAAACGGCCAGGTACTTGCCGAACGTACTCTGCGGGGAACGGGGGTCGTAAATCGGCTCCCCCTGTTGTGCGGTAGCCCAGTCGAGCGCGGCCCGGAACGTCTCGGAAGGGGCGACCCTCGCGTCCACCTGACTACTCACAAGCACCTGCGCCGCCACGAGTTCCTCGTCGGTCAGCGTTGCAGGACCCTCGGTCGGCACGTCCCCATCGGGCCACGATGAAGCTAGTGCCCGCATGGCCAGATCGGCGTACCGCAATCCCACCTCGACGTATTCGGAGATCCCGAATCCCAGCTCAGGCACAAGAACCGAATCTGTCGCCTGAGCCACCGTCTTCCACCGCGTGACGTCGGCCAGTGGCCTCTCCACCTGGCCCGGAGCCAGCCGCAGCACCTCGTCACCGAGCCGCGCGAGCACAACCTGACGGGGATCGGACGGAACGAAATCTTCCAGTCCAGCCAGCCAGGGCGCTTCCCGTCGACAGGCATCCAGTAGCCCGCCCACGGTCACAGCCTTGGCGGACGACCGCCCGGTTGGCGGCACAGCAAGCACTTGCTGAAGGAGGTACCCGACAGACGCCCACCTGTGCCGGGTCCCGGGACTGGCGCCCGCCGCAGTGAGCAGAGCCTGCATACTCGCCATGTCCATACCTGCGAGTCGTCGGCCCAACCCTTGAGGAGCTGTCCGCCCCGTCTTCTTCCGGCCCTTGCCCACATCGCCCCCGTTCTCTTGAGTACGCCAGCATAGAAAGCTGGTGTCCGAAAACCCACTTCAAAATTGTCGTGTGCAGGTGGCTGTGCAGTATCAGGACTTCCTTGACCCGGATGTCGCTAGAGTCGCTGGGCAACTGACGATCACCAATTACGCCTGGGCCGTGGTCTTCTGCTTGAGGCGCTGTAGTAGTCCTCCCACTCACGCAGCTTGTCGTTGAAGACCTCGGCGTCGTCGATGATGGCGCCGTCGAGGAGCCGGTAGACCTCCTCGGCGTCGACCCGCTGGGAGCGTTCGGCCTTGCCGTTCAGCCGTGGTGTTCGGGGCTTGATGTAGGTGGGGCGATGCGCTTGTCGAGCACGTGCCGTGGAAGGCGGACTGGAACTCGGCGCCGTTGTCCGTCTGGATGACCTCGCCTGGAACGGCAGGCGCTGGATGACGCAGTCGAGGAACTGGATGGCGGTGGCCTGGTTCAGCGTCGGGTAGATCCGCGGCACGCGCAGCCGGGTGCAGTTGTCGATGGCAGTGAACTGGAAGTACTTGTTGCGGCCTCCGCGCCGCCCTGGGGCATCGAGGCGAGCGGCTCGATGAACTTCACGTCGATCTACACCCGGGGGCCTGGCAGTTGCTTCTCGTACCGGTTCCATCGGCGGTCGTGGCGCTTGTAGCGCTGCGAAGTCGGCAGCCGGCCCATGTCCAGTCGGTTGAAAATCCGCCGCACACCCGACTTGCTGATGGTGACCCTCGTGGTACGGCTTGAGGCATCGCGATCTTCCCGGGCCCGAAGTGGCAGCCTGCCTCAGGCAGTGTCGGTGTGAGGTCTCAGGAGATGCTTGACCCTTTGTCCTCCGGACATGGTTGACACGTTCGGCTGAACGTCGGTCATCTCCCGAACATCGGTGTGGCCGTGGTGGTTTCGTCGGTCGTCGTGGATGTGCAGCAGCTGGCCGAGTACCGCTACCGGGCTGTCCGCGAGGTGCTGGGCGGGTCTCCAATCGGTGAGGTCGCAGCCCGGTACGGCACCTCGCGTCAGACTCTCCACAGCTGGCGACGGCGGTTCGAGCAGGAAGGCATGCCCGGCCTGCTGGACCGCTCCCGGCGCCCGCGGAACAGTCCCACCCGCCTGTCGGCCGAGGTGGAAGCCGAGATCTGCGAGCTGCGTCGCCGGCATCCCCGGTGGGGTGCCCGCCGGATCGTTCACGAACTCGCGGGCCGGGGGCTGGAGTCGGCGCCGTCGCGGGCCACGGTCCACCGGGTGCTGTCCCGCAACGGCTTGGTCCGCACCCAGGAACAGCAGCACCCGCGCAAATACCGCCGGTGGCAGCGTGAGGCGCCGATGCACCTGTGGCAGATGGACCTGGTCGGCGGGGTTCCGCTGGTCGACGGCCGGGAGTGCAAGATGGTCACTGGCATCGACGATCACTCCCGCTTCGTCGTGATCGCCTCTGTCGTGGCCGTGCCCAGCGCCCGCGCGGTGTGCTCGGCCTTCACCGCCGCGATGCGCCGCTACGGGGTGCCCTTCGAGGTCCTGACGGACAACGGCAAGCAGTTCACCGGCCGCCATACTCGCCCCCAGCCGGTGGAGGTGCTCTTCGAGCGCATCTGTCGGGAAAACGGCATCACCCAGCGGCTGACCAAGCCGCGCTCGCCCACCACTACGGGCAAGATCGAACGCTTTCACCGCACCCTGCGCGAGGAATTCCTCGATCACGTCGTCCCGTTCGAGTCGTTGGCCGCGGCCCAGGAAGCGATCGACGGCTGGGTGCACGCCTACAACCACCAGCGCCCGCACCAAGCCCTGAACATGGCCACCCCCATCAGCCTCTTCCGGCCCCACACCGCCGCCGGCCGCGATCACCAGCATCCTGAACAGGCAGTCGCCGAACCGGAGGTGTCCGTCGAGGTCGTCGAACCGCCCGTCCTGCCGCCGCAGGGCACCGCGATCGAGTTCGAGGTGCGGGTGCCTCCCAGCGGCGAGATCACCCTGGTGTCGGGCAGGCAGCGAGTCGGTATCCACCAGGCACTGGCCGGCAGGACGCTGACGGTCTGGGCGAACCACCGCAGCGTCCGCTTCCTCCTTGACGGGCACCTCGTCACCACGGTCCCGTCCCGGCTGCGGCCGGAGGATCTCGCCTACCTGACCATGCGCTACGGCGCCCGCCCGGCCGGTCCCGAGCCCGCACCCGCCGCCCTGCCCAGGGCCCGCAGCGGCACGGCCATCCTCGCCGCCGGCGAACCCGTCGAGGTCGACCGCAAGGTCCATCGCGACGGGATCGTCGCCCTGGCCGGCGGCCGCTACCAGGTCGGATTCGCTCTCGCCGGCCGCACGATCACCCTCCGTCTCGACGGACACCTCATGCACGCCATCGCCGACAACGCCCTGACGGGAACGTGGCCCTGTCCCGTTCCGGCCGACCGTCTGGGGCAGATCGACGGGGCACGGACGGCGACGTCTCCGCTGCCGCCTCCGCCCCTGCCGACCGGTTCCATCCGGGCCCAGCGCAAGGTGCATGCAAGCGGACGCTTCATGATCAACGGCCAGTTCATCAAGCTCGGCCCGCGGCATGCCGGAAAGATCGTCACCGTCGTCATCGAGGACACCCACTACCGGATCCTGCACGGAGAGGACGAACTCGCTGTCCGCCCCCGCAAGAACCTCGGACCGATCACCAGGCTCTACGTCAAAGGCATGGGCACCCAGAAGGACCGTCAAGGATCTCCTGACGACGAACCGTCAAGGAAGTCCTGAGACCTCACACCGACAAGGCAGATGATTTTCCCGACCACTCGACGTGCGTCGCGTTCGGGCTGTGCTTGGGTGCCTTGGAACAGGTGCGCAGGCCCTCCGCGCCTCGGCGTCGCAGGCGCGCGATGCGCGCGCTGGAGGCGAGACTGGGAGGTAGACCCGCGCGTCCCAGCGAGCGCGACCCACACCTGCGCATTCAGATGTAGAACTTGAATTGAGGCAGTGGCTCCCGGTCAGATGGGATCTCCCTCATGATCTCGCCAACCAGCCCGGAGAACTTGATCGTGATCGGCAGGAGCCCGCCCAGTGCGGCCGAGTTCCAGTTGAGCTTGGTGAGCGCGAGAACTTCCTTCAATAGGGCGTCCCGTGAAGAGTCCTGCCCGACGTGATCAGCAACCTGGAGCGGCGCCGGAACGTGCATCCCGTGGAATTCGTTGAGCGCGGATATGTAGCCCGTCGTGTACAGGTAGTCCAGCTCCCCGAAGCTGAAGCGGGTTCCGCGCAGCGGCGGATACTTCGAGGTGGTGATGAGACGAACCCGGCTCTGCGCCTCGAGCGCCATCAGATCGTAGCGCCGCACGCGGGACTCGATTGCTGCGCGGAAGCCATCACGTTCGTCTGGCCAGTATCGCGAGGTTTTGTGGACCACGACGCGAGCGGGGGTCTGCTTCATCACCGCCTCGTACCGGTCGAGTACCAGTGCCATCAGCTGGTGCGCGCCGTCGGCCGTCAGGTGAGGCGAGCGGCTCCCGGTCTTGTTCGGATCCCACTCGAATTCGTGTCCCCGTAGAACGAGCCCTTCCCCTCGCTCGTCAAACGCCTGCACGAGGCTGGTCTGCATCGTCGCAGCGGCGCTGCCCAGCGGCCGGTAGAAGCCGATGCCGACGTAGCAGGTCCCCGGTGTGAGTCCGTACGGACTCCACGGATAGCCTCCCGCCTTGCAGTACATCGCAGTGAAGAAGTTCCACGCGATGCGGGAGGGCGGTGTCCTGTCGCGCCCGTCGAGGGTGGGAGCCCGGACGATCTGCGTCGGCAGGCGGAACTTCATCGCGCTTGCCTTGAGGGCACGGCGCAGGTCCCGATGGACTGCGCCGGTCTCTTTGCTGGCGTAGTCGGCCGTGCCGCAGCGCGTCACGATCTGGTCGGACAGCGCGATCACCACGTAGTCGGGGACGCTGTCACGCTCTGCCAACTGCCGGAACTTGGTCTCGAACAGGGTCAGGGCAGCGTGGAAGCGCTCCTTCTGTGACTTGATCTCCAGTACCTGCCGCAGTTCGGCCTGCCCGAGTTCTTCATTCCACGCATCGTCGAATTCCAGCGACGAGAAGAACCCGCGATCGGGCATCCACCCGGGGAACTCCGGATTGTGCACGTCTCCGCGTACGCCCTCGGCGCGACTGCTCATCCAGGTACGGGCCGCCTCGACGAGCTCTGCGGTACCGATCAGCCCCACGCGCAGCCGGGTGGGGTGGCGGCCTGATGCCGTCCAGGAACGCGGCCCGTAGCGTGCGATGCCGGCCTTGGGGTCGATGTGCAGACCGTCGTCGGCGAACTGCAGCAGCGGTTCAGGAAAGTAGGTACTCGCGATGAGGGACGGCGAGCCGACCGGCGAGACACTCGGTGGAGCAGGGCGTGCCGTCATCGCAGCGTCTCCTCCGCGTCCTCGTCGTCTTCGCCTGCGGGATCATCGTCCTCGCCCAGACCTCCCGCCTCGGCCCAGGTAAAGAGGTCGTCCACGTACTCGACGTTCTTGAAGGGCATGTCGTGCTCGGCGGGAATGCCCGGCCAGCGCACCTGCCCGCTGCCAAGCGACGTCGAGACGATCAGATTCTGCCTGTCTGTGCCGAAGGGGAAGAAGATCCGTGGAGTGCTCCTGCCGAGGAAGTCCCGCCAGAACTGCACTTCGCCCAGGAGATCGTGGTTGAACAGGCGGGACTTCTTCCGGGTCACCTGCCGCCCGATGTACTTGGCATGTATTGACTCGAAGCCGTCGGAGGTCACACGAAGCTCGGGTCTGACGCTCAGGCACCACTGGTTGTCACCGACGAGGAAGAAGCGCAGCGAAACAGCACGGTGAAGCCAGTAGTTGCGAGGCTCTCCGGTCGCTCGCTTCTTGGGCTGCCATACGACGCCCCGGGTCGCCCTGCTGGCGTTCAATGGCCGGTACGGAACGGAACGTTCAACGCCGGCCTCCTCAGGTTCGAAGTAGTAGCGGTGGTGGTCGTGGTCAAGCCGCAGTCCCAGACGTCCGGTGAGTTTGTTCAGCGACCGGTTCAGCAGCGCGACGTACCATCCCAGTCTGTCGGGATCCGTCCACCACTCCTTGGTGGAGAAGCGCTCGGTCTCCGTGCACGCCACCACGCCAGCGAACGGGTTCCTTGTGTCACGCAGGTCCTGGAAAGCCCACAACCGCCCCTCACGCAGGATGAACGGCGTCATCATTCCGGCAGACGCCGGGGCCGACCGTACCTCGTTCTCCCGGCCGGAAGAGCAAGGGGCTCCGTAGATATATCGCGGCATCTGCGTGACCGGCAGCACATTGCTGTACACGGTGTCGCTGACCATCGGAGGCAGCTCCGACGGCACATTGGAACGCCCGCCGAGCCTGCGCTCGATCCGCTGCTCGTGTGTCTCCTTCATGGCCTGCAGACGCTCCACTGTGTACTTCGCAAGCGCACCATCGGAGTCGATCAACTGGTGATGCTGATTGCACAGCAAGATCAGATTCTCGTACCGGTTGCGCTCCTCCGGCGTCAGCGGCGAATCGCCTCGCGGACCGTTCGGGCTCTCCGCGACAATATGGGCCATCTCGCCAAGCACCACAACGGGGTCCTGCGGCGCCCCCTGGGCCGTCAGAAGCAAGCCACATTCGGGAAAGGCACAGATATTGCCAGAACGCTGAGTCAACTTGCGTTGCTGCGCGACAGGTACGGCCACAACACCTCCTCCGGGTATCCACATGCTACGGACGACCTCTGACAATGGCCCTCCCTCGCACAACAAGCGAACCCCCGGGACTCGGCCGCTTCGCGGCACCCACTGCGCAGCCATTGCCTGAACGAGTCCTCACCAACTCCGCCCAGAGGCCACTGAGAGTAGAGGGTCACGACACGCCGAAGGCACTCAGTAGCGCTTGCTCTGAATCACCATGCTCCGGCAGTCCGGCAGACGCATCAGCACATCCGCGCCATCGTCGTGCGAGCCACCATCCATCACCCATCAGGAGTGCCCAACTCGAACTCGTCCTGGCCACTGGCCCGTTGGCGTGGAGCGATCCGTGTGGCGACGCGGAACATCCATCTGCTCACCCACCGGGTTGAAGCCTGCGGCGTATCTACGCGCTCTTCGCCCTCGACAATCCACGTTCAAGATCCGGACCATACGCGGACCACCGTCCGTCAACTCCCCTACGAACTACGCGTTTACCCTGGTCAGGGGCATGCAATGGCTGTACCACCAACAGACGAAGAACGTTTTGGTTTCATACAGCCCGAAGAAACTTGGGTTCTTCTAGAGTCTCAAGTCGGTTGCCTGGAGACTCCGTTCCACTCCAGGCAACCTCTGCACCTACGCCACTCTCCGCGATCGCCTCAGCACCTAGCGCCACGATTGGCGTCTCAAGCGAATCCTCCCGGACCAGTAGCGGACCAAACGGCCCCGTCGACCCCTGTCCGGACGACGCACACAAGCTGGACATCCACCGCGTCGTGCCGCTGGCCGAAGCCTGGAACTCCGGCGCTTCGACGTGTCCTGCGGCTGAGCGGGAGCGCTACGCGAACGACTCGATGATCCGCGCTCCCTGCGGGTGATATCAGCGGCGACAAGTAGATCGAAGCCGGAGCGGTCCGGTGCGCGACCCGTCCCGCTCCCCTCTGTTTGGTACCTTTCACTGGACACGCAAATCGATCGGATGTTCGTTTACTGGGACCTCCGAGACGTCCGTTGTCGGCAGTAGACGCTCACGTCTCCGACGTGCGGCGTGCCACACAATCGGACCGGGTGAAATCTCATGGCAGGAACCGACCACGAAAAGGCGCTGGACACCGCGCTCGCACAGATCGAGCGGAAATTTGGCAGGGGCGCGGTCATGCGCCTCGGCGAGCGGCCCAATGAGCCCATCGAGGTGATCCCTACAGGATCGACCGCGCTGGACGTGGCGCTCGGCGTGGGCGGTCTGCCCCGCGGCCGTGTGGTGGAGGTATACGGGCCGGAGTCCTCCGGCAAGACGACCCTGACCCTGCACGCAGTAGCGAACGCACAGAAGGCCGGCGGCTCGGTGGCCTTCATCGACGCCGAGCACGCACTCGACCCCGAGTACGCCAAGAAGCTCGGCGTCGACACCGACAACCTCATCCTGTCCCAGCCGGACAACGGTGAACAGGCGCTGGAGATCGTCGACATCCTGATCCGCTCCGGCGCGATCGACTTGATCGTGATCGACTCCGTCGCGGCCCTGGTGCCACGCGCCGAGATCGAGGGCGAGATGGGCGACTCCCACATGGGTCTGCAGGCCCGTCTGATGAGCCAGGCACTCCGCAAGATCACCGGCGCGCTGAGCCAGTCCCAGACCACCGCGATCTTCATCAACCAGCTCCGCGAGAAGATCGGCGTGATGTTCGGCTCCCCGGAGACCACCACCGGTGGCCGGGCGCTGAAGTTCTACGCTTCCGTACGACTCGACATCCGCCGCATCGAGACGCTGAAGGACGGTACCGACGCGGTCGGCAACCGCACCCGCGTCAAGGTCGTCAAGAACAAGGTCGCGCCGCCCTTCAAGCAGGCCGAGTTCGACATCCTCTACGGGCACGGCATCAGCCGCGAGGGCGGCCTGATCGACATGGGCGTGGAGAACGGCTTCGTCCGCAAGGCCGGCGCCTGGTACACGTACGAGGGCGACCAGCTCGGCCAGGGCAAGGAGAACGCCCGCAACTTCCTCAAGGACAACCCCGACCTCGCCAACGAGATCGAGAAGAAGATCCTCGAGAAGCTCGGAATCGGGGCACCGGCGAAGGCCGCAGTCGCCGAGGACACGGGCGCCGTCCCGGCCCCTGGTGCCGCCCGGACCTCGGCGGGAAACGCCGCCTGACAGGCACGGGCGCGGCCTGGCCGGGGGCAGGCTTCCGACATGTTCAGCATCTCGGCGTGCTCCACGGCCCAGATCCGCTCGCGTCCCTGTTCCGTTCCGAGAACCTGCTCGTGCGCGTCCGGGCGATACCAGCCCATAGGAGAGGCGCAGAGGACACCGCGCTCGGCAAGGAATCGATGACCGCGTCAGGATCCGGCTGGTCGGGAGCGGCCGGATGTGTCGGGGCTGTCGGGCACTTCGGGCATGGCTCTCTCCTCGCGGGGGTCGGCTGGAGGCACAGGTGACTGGGGAGCACAGGGAGTTGTGCATCCCGCGCGAGCGGAGGTGTTCCGTCGCGCAAGATCCGGACCATTCCCGGACCAAGTTGGCGGCAATCACCGACAGCACTCTCGTTTTCGCAGATCACCGCAGCCGCCACGCGTGTACCAGCAGCAGACGAAGAACGTTCTCGTTTCATACAGTCCGAAGAAACTTGGGTTCTTCTAGAGCTACGAGTCGGTTGTCCGGGGGGAGTTTTCCCTCCGGACAACCCAGATCCTCAGCCACTGTCCGCAGACACTCCGCGCCGGGCATGCTCAGCCCGGTGGAGTACGAACTCCGCAGTCCACCGATCCCGGAGCGCTTCAGTGTACACCTGGCGCGTGTCCGGGGCGTTGAGTCCGGACAGCGCCTTGTTCAGTGCGGCGATGTCGTCGGTCTCGACCGCACGGCCCGCCTTCAGGGCTCCGGACAGGCTGTCCTCGCCCTGCTTCAGAAGCCGGTCGTAGGTGGCCTGCACGCCCGGGTCGGTGAACTCACCGGCCGGCTTGCCGGCGGTCGGGTCGGTGACGTCGTAGCGGTCCAGCAGGGTGCGCACGGCGGTCACGTGCTGGGTCTCGGCCGCCGCGATCCGCTCGAAGACCCGCACGTCGTGCCGGTCCGCGAACACCGTGTAGAGGTCGTGCGCGAGCTTCTCCTCCTCGGCCATGCTCGCCAGCGTGGCCTTCTGAGCGGCCGTCAGGGTGCCCTGCTCGGCCAGGGCGGCTCCATCGCACGTTCCGTCGTGCTGCCGGATGCCGTCCGTGGGGCCGCCGTGGTGACGCGCCTGGTGCTGAGCGTCCGTCACCATGTTCTGGGACGTGGTCTGCGCGGCCACGGGCCCGCCGCTACCGGGGTCCGCGATCACCGGGCCCACCGCCAGCACGCCCCCGATGGCGAGAGCGCCTGCGGTGATCGCTGTCGCGATCTTGATGTTGCGCCTCATGGCGAACCTCCTCGGTTCCGTGGGAGCGTCTCCCGTTCCCACACCGTCACCGTCGCGCCGGGCCCTGCAGTCGCCGTGCGGTGCGTGTGGAGACGGGATGGAGACATCGGCCGGGCGGGTTGGGGCTGTTCGGCCCCTCCCGGGGGCGCGCGCGTGGCGCGTAGGTGTGGGACATGACCACCACCGTGCTCGTCGTCGAGGACGAGAAGGAGATCCGCGAGCTGCTGCGCCGCTACCTGGAGCGCGCCGGATACGGCGTGCTGACGACCGGCTCGGGCGCCGAGGCCGTACGGCTGCTCGGCGAGCGCGGGATCGACCTGACGCTCCTGGATCTCGGACTGCCGGACGTGGACGGGGACGACGTGCTGCGCGAGGCCCGCGAGCGCGGACGGGTGCCGGTGGTGGTACTGACCGCGCGCAGCACCGTCGAGGACCGCATCCACGGGCTGCGGCTGGGCGCCGACGACTACGTGACCAAGCCGTTCAGTCCCACCGAGGTGGTGCTGCGGGTGGGTGCGGTGCTGCAGCGCGCCCGGGGTACGGCGACGGGGGCGGCGTCCGTTGCGTCGTACGGCGAAGGACGGCTGCGGATCGACGAGGCCCGACACGAGGTGGCCCTCGACGGAGTGCCACTGGAGCTGACGCCCACCGAGTGGGGTGCACCAGGCCCTCGGCAACCTGCTGAGCAACGTCGCCCGTCACTGCCGTCCCGGCGACACCGTCACGGTCACCACCTCCGCCACGCCCTCCGAGGCGCTCGTGGAGGTGGCGGACACCGGCCCGGGCATCCCCGCCGACGAGCTGCCGCACGTCTTCGACCGTCTGCGGCGCGGGGCCCGCGCTCGTTCCGCGGGCGGCAGCGGCATCGGCCTCGCCGTGGTCAAGGAGCTGGTCACCGCCCACGGCGGCACGGTCACGGCGGACTCCGGACCGGGCGGCGGGACCCGGATGGCGCTCCGGCTGCCCAGGGCCGCGCCCCACGGGTCGTGGCTCGCTCCCGGCCCCGGTGTCGAGCCGAGACTTGCCTCCGAGGCAAATACCCCTAGGGGTATTTGACGCTCCCTTCCGGGTCGCCGTACTCTCGCCGGAGAGATACCCCCGGGGGTAATTGAGGAGGCAACGAAGTGGCTCGTGAAGTGACACAGGAAGCGTTCGTGGAGGCCTGGGCCGACGGCGCACTCGTGGTCGACGTCCGGGAAGCGGACGAGTACGCGGCCGGACACGTCCCGGGCGCGCGGCTGATGCCGCTGCGGACCGTGCCCGTCCGGTGCGGCGAACTGCCCGCCGACCAGCCGGTGTTCGTGATCTGCGCCAGCGGCAACCGCAGCAGGACCGCCGCCGACCGGATGACCTCCCACGGCCTCGACGCCTACTCCGTGACAGGCGGCACCGGCGCCTGGACCCGTGGCGGGCGCCCCGTCGCGGCCGGTTCCCACGAGCACGCCGCCTGACCCCGGCCGACACCGGC
>NZ_JAPWHT010000719.1:0-3184 GCF_027270795.1 Streptomyces sp. ActVer | reverse complement strand
GCGGGCCGCCTCGCGGAGGCGCTCGGCGGGTTCGCCCGGGGTGAGCCCGGCGGGGAGGGCGACACCCGCACGCGTGAGGACGGCGAGCAGGCCGCGCAGACGGGCCCGGGCGTCGGCATCCGGGTCGGGTTTCGTGAGGCCGTCGAGGGACTGCAGGTCCAGAACCGGGTCGAGGCCGAGGCGGGCGGCGAGGGCGCGCATGGCCTCGGCCTCACCCACGGGTGTGCCGTTGGCGAGCCACTCGTAGCCGACCGGACGGCGGAAGCCTGCGGCGAGGATGCAGCCGCCGTGGTCGGCGTCCCACCACAGGGCGAGTACGGGCCAGGGGGCGCCGACGGCCAGAGCGGTGGCCCAGCCGGTGAGGACGCGGCCGACCGGTTCGCCGCCGTGCAGCCAGGGCTTCCCCTCGGGAACCAGCACGCTCCACCGCGAGCCTGCCCGGGCGAGCAGCATGCGCTCGCGCAGCAGCCGGGCGACGGGGCCGACGGCCTCGGGTTCGGCGCGGCAGAGCAGCAGGGCACCGGCCGCCCGGTCGGGAGGCGCGGGCGCCTGCGGAATCTCCGGTTCATGGGGCGACATGCGCCCAGATTATTAGTCTTTAGGTCGATTAATGCCCCCTGGATCACCAGAACGAGTGCCTTGACTTCGCGGATCCGCGATATATCGTGTCTATTGGAAGACGCGATATGGCGCGTCGTGTCCCGCCCCGGCCGAGGAGGTCAGCACCATGTCCGAGTGGTCCGTCACAGAGCCCGGCAAGCTCACGTTCGACGACCCGGTGTCGGCCCTCCATGTGCGCATCGCCAATGGAACGGTGAACGTCGTGGGGGTCGACGAGGGTTCCACCAGGCTCGAAGTGTCCTCGATAGAGGGACCACCGCTGGTGGTGACCCATGAGAACGGCACGCTCACGGTCGCCTACGAGGACCTGCCCTGGAAGGGCTTCCTCAAATGGCTCGACCGCAAGGGCTGGCGCCGCAGCGCGGTGGTCTCCCTGGCCGTTCCGGCACGCACGCGCGTCGAGGTCGGAGTGGTCGGCGCCACCGCCGTGATCTCCGGTGTCGACGGGCGCGCGGTGGTGAAGGGCATCTCCGGCGACACGACACTCGTGGGTCTCTCCGGCCCGGTGCGCGCGGACACGGTGTCGGGGAATGTGGAGGTACAGGCCCTCACCGGCGACCTCCGGCTCAACTCCGTCTCCGGCGACCTGACCGTCATCGAGGGCTCCAGCCCCTCCGTGCGGGTCGAGTCGGTCAGCGGTTCCGTGATCGTCGACCTCGACCCGGCGGGGCGGCCCAGCGACATCAGCCTGACCAGCATCTCGGGCGAGATCGCGATCCGCCTGCCGCATCCGGCCGACGCGGAGGTCCAGGTGGACTCGGCGAGCGGCACGGTCTCCAGCGCCTTCGAGGACCTGCGGGTCGGCGGCCAGTGGGGCGCCAAGAAGATCACGGGCAGGCTGGGCGCGGGGAACGGCCGGCTGAAGGCGACCACCGTCTCGGGCTCCATCGCCCTGCTGCGACGCCCACCTTCGGAGGACGAACCATGGGACGAGGGAGTGGATTTCAAGAAGGGGACGGACTTCGGGGAGGATGAGCCGGAGGACGCGGTTCCTGTTGGAGCCGGGTCCGAGCACGGCAAGGGGCACAGCGCGGTGCCCGAGGACACGGTGCCCGGCGGTCACGTCGGTGCCGGACCGGGCGCCCCACCGACGGACGGACCCGCCGAGTCCCCGACCCTCGGCGCGGCCTCCGACGCAGGCCCCGATTCCGGTCCCGACTCCGGCCCCACCGGGCATTCCGACGCCGGCGTCACCGACGACCCGACCCACGAGAAGGGGCTCTGACATGGCTCCCGTCTTTGCCCATGGCCGCCTGCGGCTCTACCTGCTGAAGCTCCTGGACGAGGCACCGCGCCACGGCTACGAGGTGATCCGCCTCCTGGAGGAGCGCTTCCAGGGGCTGTACGCACCGTCGGCCGGCACCGTGTACCCCCGGCTGTCCAAGCTGGAGGCCGAGGGTCTGGTCACGCACACCAGCGAGGGCGGCCGGAAGGTGTACGCGATCACGGACGCGGGCCGGGCCGAGCTGGCCGACCGCAGCGGTGAACTGGCCGATCTGGAGCTGGAGATCCGCGAGTCGGTCGCCGAGCTCGCCGCCGAGATCCGTGCCGATGTGCGCGGCGCGGCGGGTGATCTGCGCCGGGAGATGCGGGCGGCGGCGAGCGAGGCACGGCGGAGTTCCACGGGAGCGGGCGCCAAGGGGGAGCGCGCCGAACACGAGGGTGCCCACGGGGACTTCACGGACTACGGCGACAAGGAGGCGTGGCGTATCGCGAAGGAGGAGATGCGCCGCGTCAAGCAGGAGTGGAAGGAGCAGGCCCGGCGCGCCAAGGACGAGAGCCGGCGGGCCCGCGAGGATGCCCAGCGGGCACGCCACCAGGCCAAGGAGGCGCAGGAGCGGGCGCGGGCGCAGGCCCAGGAGGAGCTCCAGCGCATCGCCAAGCGCGTCCAGGACCAGGTGCAGGACCACTTCACCCGGGGCGACTGGCCGACGGGCATGCGCGAGGGCATCACCGAACTGGCCAAGGAATTCGGCGAGTTCGGAAAGGACTTCGGCTTCGGCCGACCCGGAACAGGAAAGGGGGCGGGGACGGGAGCAGGCGCCGGGACTGGGGCCGGCGCCGGGGCCGGGACAAGGGAGCCCGACTACACGGTCACCCCTGAGGACTTCCCCGCCGAGTACGAACCCTCCTGGGCCCACGAGGACTCCACGGGCGACCCCGCCCGCGATCTCGACCGCCTCCTGGACCGCTTCCGCGACGACATCCGCGACGCGGCCCGCGACCACGGGGTGACGGAGGAGCAACTGCGCGACGCCCGACGCCACTTGTCGACGGCGGCGGCGCACATAGGGGCGGCGCTGAGGACGCCCAGGGGCTGAGCGAGTGGAGGCCGGCCGGGCAGGGACGCCCATCGACTCCAGGGCGCCCCCGCCCCGGCAGGCTCCGGCCGTGGGCCCACTGCCACCGCCACCGGCTCCTACGACGGGCGGGGCCCACCATGGTCGTCGTGCACCGGACCCGCCATGGCCAGTTCGGCACCGGCCGCAGCATGGTCAGCTCGGCGGCGGCCCCACCGCCGCCCACCCCTACGACGGGCCGGGCCGGCCGGGTCGCCCCGGCC
>NZ_JAPWHT010000718.1:0-3195 GCF_027270795.1 Streptomyces sp. ActVer | reverse complement strand
CATTATGTGGTGGGTGGAGGTTCCTTTGAAAAAGTCCTGCCGGGCTAACACTTGGCAGGCGCATCAGCGAGGACGCTGTGAACAGCCGGGCTTATTCCGCCCGACTGTTCCGCTCTCGTGGTGTCGTCCCGATTACGGGAATACATTCACGGAGAGTTTGATCCTGGCTCAGGACGAACGCTGGCGGCGTGCTTAACACATGCAAGTCGAACGATGAAGCCCTTCGGGGTGGATTAGTGGCGAACGGGTGAGTAACACGTGGGCAATCTGCCCTTCACTCTGGGACAAGCCCTGGAAACGGGGTCTAATACCGGATAACACTCCTACAGGCATCTGTGGGGGTTGAAAGCTCCGGCGGTGAAGGATGAGCCCGCGGCCTATCAGCTTGTTGGTGAGGTAGAAGCTCACCAAGGCGACGACGGGTAGCCGGCCTGAGAGGGCGACCGGCCACACTGGGACTGAGACACGGCCCAGACTCCTACGGGAGGCAGCAGTGGGGAATATTGCACAATGGGCGAAAGCCTGATGCAGCGACGCCGCGTGAGGGATGACGGCCTTCGGGTTGTAAACCTCTTTCAGCAGGGAAGAAGCGAAAGTGACGGTACCTGCAGAAGAAGCGCCGGCTAACTACGTGCCAGCAGCCGCGGTAATACGTAGGGCGCAAGCGTTGTCCGGAATTATTGGGCGTAAAGAGCTCGTAGGCGGTCTGTCACGTCGGATGTGAAAGCCCGGGGCTTAACCCCGGGTCTGCATTCGATACGGGCAGACTAGAGTGTGGTAGGGGAGATCGGAATTCCTGGTGTAGCGGTGAAATGCGCAGATATCAGGAGGAACACCGGTGGCGAAGGCGGATCTCTGGGCCATTACTGACGCTGAGGAGCGAAAGCGTGGGGAGCGAACAGGATTAGATACCCTGGTAGTCCACGCCGTAAACGGTGGGAACTAGGTGTTGGCGACATTCCACGTCGTCGGTGCCGCAGCTAACGCATTAAGTTCCCCGCCTGGGGAGTACGGCCGCAAGGCTAAAACTCAAAGGAATTGACGGGGGCCCGCACAAGCAGCGGAGCATGTGGCTTAATTCGACGCAACGCGAAGAACCTTACCAAGGCTTGACATCGCCCGGAAAGCATCAGAGATGGTGCCCCCCTTGTGGTCGGGTGACAGGTGGTGCATGGCTGTCGTCAGCTCGTGTCGTGAGATGTTGGGTTAAGTCCCGCAACGAGCGCAACCCTTGTTCTGTGTTGCCAGCATGCCCTTCGGGGTGATGGGGACTCACAGGAGACTGCCGGGGTCAACTCGGAGGAAGGTGGGGACGACGTCAAGTCATCATGCCCCTTATGTCTTGGGCTGCACACGTGCTACAATGGCAGGTACAATGAGCTGCGATGTCGCAAGGCGGAGCGAATCTCAAAAAGCCTGTCTCAGTTCGGATTGGGGTCTGCAACTCGACCCCATGAAGTCGGAGTTGCTAGTAATCGCAGATCAGCATTGCTGCGGTGAATACGTTCCCGGGCCTTGTACACACCGCCCGTCACGTCACGAAAGTCGGTAACACCCGAAGCCGGTGGCCCAACCCCCTTGTGGGGAGGGAGCTGTCGAAGGTGGGACTGGCGATTGGGACGAAGTCGTAACAAGGTAGCCGTACCGGAAGGTGCGGCTGGATCACCTCCTTTCTAAGGAGCACTTCTTACCGAGAACCTTCGGGGACTTGGTCAGAGGCCAGTACATCGGCGAATGTCTGATGCTGGTTGCTCATGGGTGGAACGTTGATTATTCGGCACTCTCAGTCATCTCGGGCTGCAAGTACTGTCCTTCGGGGCGTGGAAAGCTGATCATGAGTGGCGAGGGTGCCGGGCACGCTGTTGGGTGTCTGAGGGTACGGACCTTGTGTCTGGATCTTCAGTGCCGGCCCCAGTGAACTCGCCCGTGAGGGTGGGGTGGTGGGTGGTTGGTCGTTGTTTGAGAACTGCACAGTGGACGCGAGCATCTGTGGCCAAGTTTTTAAGGGCGCACGGTGGATGCCTTGGTACCAGGAACCGATGAAGGACGTGGGAGGCCACGATAGTCCCCGGGGAGCCGTCAACCAGGCTTTGATCCGGGGGTTTCCGAATGGGGAAACCCGGCAGTCGTCATGGGCTGTCACCCACATCTGAACACATAGGGTGTGTGGAGGGAACGCGGGGAAGTGAAACATCTCAGTACCCGCAGGAAGAGAAAACAACCGTGATTCCGGGAGTAGTGGCGAGCGAAACCGGATGAGGCCAAACCGTATACGTGTGAGACCCGGCAGGGGTTGCGTGTACGGGGTTGTGGGATCTCTCTTTCACAGTCTGCCGGCTGTGAGACGAGTCAGAAACCGTTGGTGTAGGCGAAGGACATGCGAAAGGTCCGGCGTAGAGGGTAAGACCCCCGTAGTCGAAACATCAACGGCTCGTTTGAGAGACACCCAAGTAGCACGGGGCCCGAGAAATCCCGTGTGAATCTGGCGGGACCACCCGCTAAGCCTAAATATTCCCTGGTGACCGATAGCGGATAGTACCGTGAGGGAATGGTGAAAAGTACCGCGGGAGCGGAGTGAAATAGTACCTGAAACCGTGTGCCTACAAGCCGTGGGAGCGTCGCTGTATGTGCTTGCACATACAGTCGTGACTGCGTGCCTTTTGAAGAATGAGCCTGCGAGTTTGCGGTGTGTTGCGAGGTTAACCCGTGTGGGGAAGCCGTAGCGAAAGCGAGTCCGAACAGGGCGATATAGTAGCGCGCTCAAGACCCGAAGCGGAGTGATCTAGCCATGGGCAGGTTGAAGCGGCTGTAAGAGGTCGTGGAGGACCGAACCCACCAGGGTTGAAAACCTGGGGGATGACCTGTGGTTAGGGGTGAAAGGCCAATCAAACTCCGTGATAGCTGGTTCTCCCCGAAATGCATTTAGGTGCAGCGTCGTGTGTTTCTTGCCGGAGGTAGAGCACTGGATAGGCGATGGGCCCTACCGGGTTACTGACCTTAGCCAAACTCCGAATGCCGGTAAGTGAGAGCACGGCAGTGAGACTGTGGGGGATAAGCTCCATGGTCGAGAGGGAAACAGCCCAGAGCATCGACTAAGGCCCCTAAGCGTACGCTAAGTGGGAAAGGATGTGGAGTCGCAGAGACAACCAGGAGGTTGGCTTAGAAGCAGCCACCCTTGAAAGAGTGCGTAATAGC
>NZ_JAPWHT010000717.1:0-3244 GCF_027270795.1 Streptomyces sp. ActVer | reverse complement strand
CGGTGGACCGGAGCGCCGACGACGCCGTGTCGCTGCCCCGGGAGCGGCCGGCCGCCGTCCGCTCCTCGCTGGCGGACCTGGCGGAGGACGTGGACGACTACCTTCAGGACCTGCGGCGGCTCTACCCCGCCGCGCCCGCGCCGCCGCGCCGGGGCGACGTGCTGGACCGCATCGACACGTTCCTCAGCCGGTACGCCGGGCTGGTCTCCACCGCGGCCAGCTTCGGCATGGTCCGCAGCGGATGGGGCGAACTGGCCGCCTGGCGCCGCGGCGTCTACGCCGACGTACTCACTGCCGTGGCGGCCACCGCGGACCGGTTGGCGCGTGCGCTCGCCGACGCCGACGCGATCCTGGCGCAGTACGACGCACTGCCCCGGTCCACCCCGAACGCGGAGCGGTACCGGATACTGCGGCAGGCGGAGCGGCTGCTGACCACCACGCCGGTCGCCGTGCCGCCGGATCCGCCGTCCAGGTTCCTGTCGGACCTGCAGTCCAAGCGGCGCGGCTTCGCCCGCCGTCTGGAAAACCTGCGGAAACAGGCCCAGACGAAGGAGAGGTCGCTCAGCGGCCTGCTGGACGAGGTCTCCCGCCTGCTTCCACTCACCGACATCGACCCGGTCGGCCTGGATCTGACCGACCCCCAGGACCGGGTGGTCGCGTTCGGCCGGGAGCTGCTGGACCGCGCCGAGGCGCTGCGGAGCGAGATCACCGGCCGGCTGGCGGCCGGCGCCACCGCGCTCGCCGACTACGACAAGGCCGCCCCCGGGCCGGACCAGGTCCGGTCCGCGACCGAGGCGTTGCGGGCGATGCTCGGCGCCGACATTCTCGTCGTACCCGAGTACACACCCTCCGACGCCCTCGCCTCCGACCTGCGCAAGGCCTTCCGCGACCGCGAGGCACTGGTCGGGCACCTCACCCGGCCGCCGGTGGCACGGGACTTCCCGGTCGACGACTGGCTGCACGGGATCGCCCGCGTGCGCGACATGCCCCGGCTGTGGGAGCGCGCCGTGCTGCTCGCCGACGCACTCCGGGGCCGCGACGGGCTGCTCGACGGCGGACCCGACGGTGACGATCCGCAACTGGTGCCCGTCCAGCTGCCGTACCACGAAAACGACCGCTGGCTGGGCATGGAGTTCGCCACGGGAACCACGATCACCGAGGACCGGCTGCTGTTCACCGCGCACTACGCGGACCAGCCGTCGTCGCGGAACGACCCGCAGTGCGGTGTGCTGTTCGACGAGTGGACCGAGGTGATCCCGGCGGACCGCGAGACCACCGGGATCGCGGTGCACGCCGACAGCCCGGACTCCGAACCTCCGCAGGCGATGCTCCTGGTCAGCCCGCCCGTACGGACCGGCACCTGGAACGTCGACGACCTGCTGGCCGCGGTCAACGAGACCTTCGACCTGGCACGGACCCGGCTCGTGGAACCGCACCAGCTGGACGGCAGCGGATACGCGCAACTGCTGCCGGCGACGCTGATGTCGGCGACCCGGCAGTCGATCACGATCAGCACCGATCTCGCTGTCGCCAACGAGCGCTGGAAGGCAGACCATGACTGAGACCCGCATCCAGGATCTTCCCGGCGCGATGAGCCGGCGCGACCATCCGACGGTCGGGGTGTGGAACCGGCTGGAGGGCCGCCCGCGCACCACCGACTTCGGCCGCGCGCTGCGGGTGGAGGTACGCGACCCGCTGTGGATGCTGGCCCGGCAGTGGCAGCGCGGCGAGTTCCGCGGAACGGACGGCGGGTCGCCGGTGACCGCGACGTACTCGGTCACCGCGAGCCCGCGGGGCCGGTTCCGGTCCGACACCGGCCCGGACGGGGCACCCGGACCGGCCGGGCCGCTGCCTCCCGACCGGCCGTTGGAGGCGGTCGCGGAACGGCGGCCACTGCCGTTCGCCTTTGGCACCGAGCCGATCTCGTTCGACCTCCGGCTGGCGCTGGGCCGACGCTGGCTGAAACTGCTGGCCCGGTCGTCCGAGCTGCGGTCGCGCCACTTCGGCGAGCGGTACGTCGAGTTGTACCCGATAGCGCTGCCCGACCCCGCGAATCCGGCGGACTCCGCACGCGTCGCGCATCCCGAGGCGTGGGCCGCCACCCAGGCGGTCGCCGGCCGACGGCTGGACGGATACCTGCTCTACCAGCACCTGAAGGGCGGCGGTCACGCGGCCGACGGCATCGACGCGCGCGGGCAGCGCAACGAGTTGAACGCTCTCGGCCCCCGGCTGACCGGCTGGTTCGACGACCTGATCGACCAGCCGTCCGGTGCCACCCCGCAACGGCCGGAGGGCGACTCGGCCTGGGACCCGCGGCGGCTGGAGCACCGCTTCTCGGTGTCCGCGGCCGTGCCGGCCGGGGGCGAGCGGGTGCTCACCGCTCCGGAGTACCCCGGGGGCGAGTTGGACTGGCATGCGTTCTCGGTCACTCCCGACGGCTCCCTCGGCGGCACGGCCCCGGCGCCCGCGCCGATCAACCGCACCGTCTTCCCCGCGCCGGTCCGCTTCTCCGGCATGCCGCTGCCCCGGTGGTGGGCGGTCGAGGACGGCCGTACGAACTTCGCGGCGGTCACCCCGGACAGCACCGACCTGGCCCGGCTGATCTTCCTGGAGTTCGCCCTCGTCTACAGCAACGACTGGTACCAGCTCCCCTGCGACCTTCCGGCCGGTACCTTCGCCTCGATCCAGGGCCTCGCGGTGACCGACGTCTTCGGGCAGCGCCGCTGGATCACCCCCGCCGACAGGGGCGTCGTGCAGAACCGGCAGCACTGGTCGATGTACACCCTCAACTCCCTCGGTTCTCGCGATGGCGAACCGGCCGACGACGCCGGCCTGTTGCTGCCGCCCGGTACGCCGAAGGTCGCGACCGGCCCGGCGCTGGAGGAGGTCGTGCTGGTCCGCGACGAGAGCGCGAACCTGGTCTGGGGGGTCGAGCAGACGGTGCGGCAGGCGACCGGCGAGGGCCGAAGCGGTGCCGAGGCCGCGGCCGAGACACTGGCCTTCCGCCGTCGGCTGCATCCCCCGGCCGCCCCGGACGACCCCCACGCGTCCGTCGCGTACCAGGTGATGAGTTCCGTCCCGGAGAACTGGATCCCCTTCATCCCGGTGCACGTCCCCGGTGACAACCGCGCCGTCCAGTTGCAGCGCGCCGCCAAGCCGAGCGAGGTCGACGCCACGCCGATCCGCCCCCGCACCACCCTGCTGCGGGAGGGCCTGGACGCAGGGTGCCCGTATTTCGTCAACG
>NZ_JAPWHT010000716.1:0-3264 GCF_027270795.1 Streptomyces sp. ActVer | reverse complement strand
GGCAGGCGGTGCGCACCAGCCCGCCCGGCCGAGACAGGCGTAGGCGCGGGCGCCACGCCTGGATCCCGTCCGAATCGTCAGGGCAGTTCGGCGCGGCCCTTCGCGCCGTGCTCCCGCAGCCACTGGACGACCCCGTCCGCGTCGGTGGTCCGTGCGATGTCGAGGGGCGTCTTGTTGTCGTAGCCGACCCAGTCGAGATCGGCTCCCCGCGCCAACAGATAGTCGGCGGCGGCCAGTTGGCCGCCGTGGCAGGCGCCCCAGAAAGCACGGGTGACGGCGTCGCGGCCCGGCGGTTCGGCGCTCTCGACGGCCTCCTTCACCCGGCCCAGCAGACCGAGCGTCGCGGCGTCCATGAGCGTCGTGCACGCGCCCAGTTCGACCAGTCGGTGCGCGGCCCGCCACTGGCCGAAGCCGCGGGCGTGGGCGAGCGGTGTGCCGCCGCCGCTCACGGCACCGGTGGCCTCGATGTCGGCGCGCGCCTCGACGAGGGCGTCCAGTACGGGCACGTCGTTGCTGCTGGCCGCCCAGTGCAGCGGGGTCTCCGAATGGGCGCCCTCGAAGCGGGCGTTGGGGTCGGCGCCCCCCGCCACGAGGGCGGCGACGACGGCGGGACCGTTCGGGTAGTGGCCGGGCCAGTCCGCGGCGATGTGCAGCAGGCTGCGCGTCCCCGCTCCGGCGCCGCTCCGAACGATCCCCGTTTCGGCGAGGCCGGGGTGCTCGGCGAGGCACTGCCGGAGAGTTGGCAGGTCACCGCCGCGGATCGCCTCGGTCACCGCGACGGCGAGCGGATCCTGCGAGTCGAGCGTCTCCATCTCACGCCTCCTGCTGAGTACGCCCTGTGGGGGACGTCCTGCTCGGGATCGGAACGATGCGCCTGGGGTGAGCCTGCCAGAGACGGAGATGCGGCGTGGCGCCGGGCTCACGGAAGAGTCCGGCGCCGGCTCGTCAGGACGCCTCGATCCCGTTCGTGCATGTGGCCCCCGGCTCAGGGGTCTGCGCACCCTGCACATACTTCGTGAGGAACTGCTGGACCCGCGGATCGGACGCCTTGTCCACGGTCAGCTGCTTGCCCCAGGCCGACAGCATGATGGCCCCGGCCTGGTCCTTCACCGGACTCATCAGCGTGTACGGGGTCTTGGCGACCTTGTCGGCGAGAGACTTCACGTCGCCGTCCGCGGCCTTGTCGTTGTACGTCACCCAGACCGCGCCGTGCTCCAGCGAGTGCACCGCGTTCTCTTTTGCTATCGCCTTCGTGTAGACCGAGCCGTCACAGGTCATCCACGCCTGGTTGTGGTCGCCGCCGACCGGCGGGTGCATCGGGTACGACACGGCCTTCGCGACATGGTTCTGCGTCAGCTTCTTCGCGTTCCAGGACTTCTCGCCCTTCACGGGCTTCTTCGCGGCGGCTTGCTGCTGCTCGTCCTTGTCGTTCGCCTTGTTGAGGCCGTAGGCGCCGAAGGCGACAAGACCGACGACGATGACCGTGCTGACCGTGATCGTGAGGATACGGTTTCTGCGGTCGCGGGCCTTCTCCGCCCGCCGCAGCTCCTCGACGCGCGCCTTGCGCGCCGCGGCGGCCGACTTCTTGCTGGTCTTGCTCATGGGAATGCGTTCCTTGTCCCCGCCGCACCGGTTCCTTCGGGCGGCGGTGGGTGAGGGGTCGGACGGACGTCTCCGGTCTGGACGTCGGTCTAGATCCGCTGCACCTGGAGGACATGGAGATCGGGAGCGCCGCGCGCGGGCGGCAGAACGGGGACGTGCGAGGCCGCGACCGGGCGCGCCACGACCGACATGCGCGGCAGCACCGCGGGCAGGGGGTGCACCGCGACGGGCAGTACGGCCCGCGCCTCCCGGGTGGGCAGGCCGCAGCACCGGTCGTGCTCGGCGGGGGAGCCCAGCCGCTCCTGGGCGACGGAGACGGTGACGACGGGATCGGCGACCGGAGCCGCCCGGCCGTGCGAGGGCACGTACCCCAGACACATCACCAACGCCGCGAGCAGCACGGCGAGGGCAGGGCACAGCACCGCGTCCCGCGTCACGCGGTGCGGTCGCCGGTGCGTCCTGCTGCTCATCACGGTGATGGTATGCGGTGCGCGCGACGGCGGTTCGCGAACCCCGTAGATCGGCTGGGTACGCACCTCCGCTCGGCGGGGAACGCACCTCCGCTCGGCGGGGAACGCACCTCCAGCCGTGAGTAGACACTGTCTACTCACGGCTGGTAGACAGTGTCTATGACCGAACAGGAGTCGGGACTTCGAGCCCGTTTGGTGGCCGTGGGCGTGGACCTGGTGACTCAGGAGGGGGTGCAGGCACTGTCCCTGCGGGAGATCGCCCGCAGGGCGGGTGTCTCGCACGGCGCCCCGCGCCGCTACTTCCCGACCCACCTCGAACTGCTCTCCGCCATCGCGCGAGAGGGCTTCGCCGAACTGGGGGCCGAGGTCGCCGAGGAGCTGCGGGGCGGCAAGGAGCCGACAGGCGGTGGAGAACCGGCAGGCGGCAAGGAGCCGGGCGGCGTCGAGGAGGGCCCGCGTGTCCAACTCGCGGCGCTGGCCCGGATCTACGTCGACTTCGCGCTGTCCCACCGCGGTATGTACGAGCTGATGTTCCGTCACGACCTGCTGGAGAGCAACAGCCTGGGCCTGCGCGAGACCAGCCTGCCGCTGTTCAACTCCCTTGTAGACCTGGTGAGTCGGGCACGCCCCGATGTGCGGGCACCGGACGTGGCGGGCGCCCTCTGGGCCAACCTGCACGGCATCGCGCAACTGTGGGGCTGGGGCAGCCTCCAGCTTGCGACAGGGGCCGACGGCGTCGAACCCCTCGTACGGGCCGCGCTGGACGCCCACCTCGGACCGGAGGCCCGGTGAACTCGGCGCGCGACCAGCGCCTCACGCTCACCGCCGGCATCACGGGGGCCGCGCTCGTCGCACTCGACGGGACCGCGCTGACCGTCGCACAGCCCAGCCTGCGGCGCGACCTCGACGCCTCGTTCGTCCAGATGCAGTGGACGAGCACCGGCTACCTCATCGCCGTCGCGAGCCTGCTCGTCTTCTCCGGACGCCTCGGTGACCGGTACGGACACCGACGGGTCTTCGCCCTCGGAATGCTGGGCTTCGCCGTCACCTCGGCGGCGATCGGCCTGGCGCCCGGCGTGGGCTGGGTCATCGGACTGCGCGTCGTGCAGGGGGTTTTCGGCGCGCTGCTGCAACCGGCGACCCTGGGAATGCTGCGCGCCGCGTATCCGCCCGACCGCCTCGGGATGCCGGT
>NZ_JAPWHT010000715.1:0-3283 GCF_027270795.1 Streptomyces sp. ActVer | reverse complement strand
AATACTTCGCGGCCGGGCGGGCACTTCAGCCCGCCCGGCGTTTAAGGACGAGGCCGTTCAGGCCGATGGCGGGGGTCTGGGGGCGGCAGCCCCCAGGGTCGGGACGGGAAGGGGCGGCGGGGGCGAGGAATCTCCGGCAGGGGACACCACGGAGACGGCCCGATGACCGACGCCTCCGTCCTCTGGTACGCCAACCGAGCCACCGGGGCCGTCTGCCTGGTGCTCTTCACCGTCGTGGTGCTCCTGGGCGTGGCGGTACGCCTGAGGACCCGCCTCCCAGGCCTCCCCCGCTTCGGCACGGTCTCCCTCCACCGCACAATCTCCCTCTCCGCGACAGCCTTCCTGGCCATCCACATAGCCACAGCGGTCATCGACGGCTACGTCGACATCAGCCCCCTCGACGTCCTGATCCCGTTCGCCTCCGACTACCAGCCCCTCTGGCTGGGCCTGGGCACGGTCGCCCTGGACCTGATGCTCGCCGTCCTGGTCACCAGCCTCTTCCGCGAGAGGCTCGGCCACCGCACCTGGCGAGCCGTCCACTGGCTGGCCTACGCCTCCTGGCCGGTGGCCCTGATCCACGGCACAGGAATCGGCACGGACACGGGCACCGAGTGGATGCTCTGGCTGACCGTCACCTGCGTGGCAGCGGTCCTCACCGCTTTCACGATCCGCGTCGCCCAGGCCGCCCGAGCCGACCGCCGCACCCCCGCCACCCTCCTCACCGCCGAAGGGGCGCGACCATGACCAGCAGCACGTTCACGGACGTCCTCATGTCCCCACGCCTCCTGGCCCCCGGCGCCGCCCCCGCCGACCGCGCCACACACGAGACCCGCTACGGCCCCCTCACCCACACCGACCCGGCCGCCCTCCTGCACAACCTCGCGGAGTCCGGCCTCACCGGCAGGGGAGGCGCCGCCTTCCCCACGTACCGCAAGTTCGTGTCGGTCATCGACGCGGCCCGCCGCACCGGCCGCGCCCCGGTCGTCGTCGCGAACGGCGCCGAGGGCGAACCGGCGAGCGCCAAGGACAAGACCCTGCTGAGCCGCTCGCCCCATCTGGTCCTGGACGGGCTGCGGTCGGCGGCCCGGGCGACCGGAGCGGGGGAGGCGTACCTGGCCGTGGAGGACGGGGCGACCCGCCTCGAAGCTGCCGTGGCCGAACGGGACGACCCCTTCCCCGTACGCGTCATACGTGTACCCAAGCGCTTCCTGTCGGGAGAGTCCTCGGCCCTCGCCCAGCACCTCTCCGGCCACGCGGCCCTGCCCCGCCACCAGGACCCTCCGGTGCGCGAACAGGGCGTACGCCGGGCACCCACCCTCGTCCAGAACGTCGAGACGCTCGCCCACCTCGCGCTGATCGCCCGCTACGGAGCCGACTGGTTCCGCTCGGCCGGTACCCCGTCGGAGCCGGGCAGCGCCCTGTGCACGGTCCACGTGCCAGGCCGCGAGCCGCAGGTCGTGGAGGCCCCCTTCGGCATGCCCCTGCACCGGCTGCTCCCGCTGGAGGGCACCGGCGCGATCCTGCTGGGCGGCTACCACGGCACCTGGCTCCCGACCGCCGAGGCAGCCCAACTTGGCCTGTCCGCCGCCACCTTGGGCGCGGGAGTCCTCGCCGCCCTCCCCGCCGACCGCTGCGGCCCCGCCGAAACGGCCCGCGTCCTGCGGTACCTGGCGCTTGAGTCGGCAGGCCAGTGCGGCCCCTGTCTCAACGGCCTGCCGCGTATCGCCGCCGCCTTCCGCACCCTGGCCGCCCCCGGTCCCCAGGGCACCGCCCGTGACGACGTCGCCCGCTGGGCCGGACTGGTCGAGGGCCGCGGCGCCTGCCACCACCCCGACGGCACGGTCCGACTGGTCCGCAGCGCCCTGACCACCTTCGCCGCCGAACTCGACGCCCACGCCCGGGGCTTGTGCACCGCGACCGACCGCACGCCCCTGCTGCCCGTCCCCGAGCACCGGAGCTGACATGGACCAACCGCCCCAGCACCTCGACATCGACTGGACGTCCTGCCGGGCCCACGGCCTCTGCGCGGAACTCCTCCCGGAACACGTCACCCTCGACGAGTGGGGCTACCCCCTCGTCGACGCGCGCCCCGTCCCCGCCCGCACGTTGAAACGCGCCCGCAGGGCGGCGGCGGACTGCCCGGTCCTGGCCCTCAGACTCGCGGCGGCATGAAGGCACCCACGCCACCCACGCCACCCACGCCACCCACGCCACTCATGCCGAACCGCCGGCCCCTACAACCAGCTCGCGAACTCCAGCAACAGCTCCGCGTCCTGGGACCGGCCCACCCGCCGAGCCCGTACGCCCGACTCCACGGCCCGGAACAGGGTCCAGCCCCGCACCCGCTCCTGGTCCAGGTCCAGGGACTCCGCGAGGCGCTTCACCCGGCGGCGGGTGATGGCGGAGCCGGACGGGGAGGCGATCAGGTCCTCGACCCGGTCACGGACCAGCCGGGCCAGGTCGAAGGCGCACTCGCCGACGACGGGGTCGGGCCCCACGGCCAGCCAGGGGCTGCGTTCGCCGGCCAGCACCTTGCTCTGCCGGAAGGTGCCGTGCAGGAGGCGGGACTCGGGCGGGGAGGCCAGCAGTTCGTCGCGAACCGCCAGGGCCGCGTCGACCAGCGGTGCCGCCTCCGCGTCGGCGCCCGCCCGCATCGCCTCGGCCTGTCGCCCGGTCCGCTCGGCAACCGTCTCGAAGACCGGGCCGGCCGGTGGCTCGACCCACAGGCGGCGCAGCGCCCCGGCCGCCTCCAGCATCGACTTGGCCTCGGCCAGCGAACGCACCGACACATCGGGATGCAGCCGCTCAAGGAGCAGTACGCCCTCGGCACCGGCCGGCTCCAGGAGCCGTACCGCACCCAGGCCGTCCCAGTGCGCGAGCGCGGCCCGTTCGCTCTCCGGGCGGGCCCGGCCGGGCGCGAGTTTCAGGACGGCGGGGGTGCCGTCCGGCAGCCGCACCAGGACCACCAGACTGCTGCGCCCACCGGGCACCTGAACGCGCTCCACGGTCAACTCGCGTAGCGCGACGGCCTGCTGAGCCGCCTCGGGCAGCTTCTCCAGCCAGTCGTCACCGCTCGGTGCCGCCTCGCCGAGCGCCTTGACGAGACGCCGCGGCGGTTCGAAAGCCATGCGCGAGTCGTTTCCTTCCTGTGCGCGTTACGACGGCGGTGCCGCCGACGCGGTGGACCGGGCGGACCGCTCGGCGAGACCAGGGAAGGGTACGCTCTCGCCGCGCCAGCGCACCGCCCGCACCGCCGCGTCCCGCAGCGCCTCGGCGGCCGACC
>NZ_JAPWHT010000714.1:0-3295 GCF_027270795.1 Streptomyces sp. ActVer | reverse complement strand
GCGAGGGCGGCGGCCCCGTGGTGCAGGGCGCGGCGCCGGGCGGGCCCGAGTGCGTGGTAGACGGCGGCGTGCACGACCGGATCGGGGAAGCGGACGACGGAGTCGTCCGAACGTTCCGTCAACAGCCCTGCGTGGACGGCCTGTTCGAGCGCAGGCAGCGGATCGGCGAGTCCGGCGAGGAGCGCGGCCTCACCGAGGGGGCAGCACCGGCCGAGGACACTCGCCGCGGCCAGCAGCGCCTCCGTGTCGGCGGTGCAGGGAAGGAGCCGCGCCCGGACGGAGAAGGCGCACGACCTGGGCGCCGGCGGCGTGCTGTCCGTGTGCTCCAGGACCTCGACGAGCCCGGGACCGTCCCGTTCCAGCAACTCCCGTACGTACGACGGATTGCCGCCGGTGTGCTCGTACAGCCGGGCGGCGGCCCGGGCGGTCAGTGGTCCGGGACCCAATGCCCCGCCCAGGGTGCGGAGTTCGGCGGGTGCCAGGCCGCCGAGCCGGATCCGGACGGCGGCGCCCCCGAACAGCCGCCGCCCCTCCGGAACGCGCGGATCGGCGATGTCCCTGACCACCACCACGACCAGGACGCGCGGGACACCCAGCACGCGCAGCCTGCGCGCGGCGAAGCCGAGGGCCTGCAGCGAGGCGGTGTCGGCCCACTGGGCGTCGTCCACGACCAGGGCTACCGGGTCCCCGCGGGTCCCGTCCGATCCCTGGAGCTCAGTCGCCTTCCGGAGCGTCTCCAGCAGCGCGACACCTCCGGCCCGCGGATCGGCCCAGGAACCGGGGCCGATGAGCTGTTCCAGCACCCCGTGGGGGAATGCGGTCGCGCCGTCCTCCCCCTCCGCGTACAGCACCCGCGGCACGTCTTCGAGGAAGTGCCGTACGAGCGCGGTCTTGCCGCTCCCCGGGGGCCCCTCCACCAGCACCCGCTGCGGCCGTCCGCTCCCGGCCCGCTCCCTCGCCCGGGCCAGAGCGGCCAGTTCCTCTTTCCGCCCGACGAACACCTGCCTCATGGCCCATCCCCCCGATGGCCCGCCGTTTCCCGCATCGTGCCACCGCCCCCGCCCGGCGTCCCGGGGCCGGGGACAACCCCTTGGACCGCACGCCCCGCCCGTGTCCCTCAAGGCCTCCCCCGCTCCGGCAGCGCACCGCCCGGAGACCGCCCGGAGACCGGAAAACGCTTGCCGCGGACGCGTCCCTACGCAGAGAGGCCCATACGCAGAGAAGTGGGGCGCCGGTTGAACCGGGCGCCCCACTTCACTGTTCGCGAACGAATCCGCGTACTCCGCCTACTGCGCGTACGCGGCCCGGTGCGTGCACCGGATGAACGCGTACTAGATGAACGAGTTGATCTCGATCGTCTCGTCGCGGCCGGGGCCTACGCCGATCGCGGAGATCGGGGCGCCGGACATCTCCTCCAGCGCCTTCACGTAGTCCTGCGCGTTCTTCGGGAGGTCCGCGAAGGTCTTGGCCTTCGTGATGTCCTCCGACCAGCCCGGCAGGGTCTCGTAGATGGGCTTCGCGTGGTGGAAGTCCGTCTGGGAGTACGGGAGTTCCTCGACGCGCTTGCCGTCGATCTCGTACGCCACGCAGACCGGGATCTGCTCCCAGCCGGTGAGGACGTCGAGCTTGGTGAGGAAGAAGTCGGTCAGGCCGTTGACGCGCGTCGCGTAGCGGGCGATGACCGCGTCGAACCAGCCGCAGCGACGGTCACGGCCGGTGGTGACACCGCGCTCGTGGCCGATGCGGCGCAGGGCCTCGCCGTCCTCGTCGAAGAGCTCGGTCGGGAAGGGACCGGCACCGACACGCGTGGTGTACGCCTTCAGGATGCCGATGACCCGGCTGATCTTCGTGGGGCCGACTCCCGAGCCGGTGCAGGCGCCACCGGCGGTCGGGTTGCTGGACGTCACGAAGGGATACGTGCCGTGGTCGATGTCCAGCAGCGTGCCCTGGCCGCCCTCGAACAGGACCACCTTGTCCTCTTCGAGCGCCTTGTTGAGCACGAGGACCGTGTCGGCGACGTACGGGCGCAGCTTCTCCGCGTACGTCAGCAGTTCCTCGACGACCTGCTCCGACTCGATGGCGCGTCGGTTGAAGACCTTGGTGAGGAGCTGGTTCTTGCCGTCGAGGGCCGCCTCGACCTTCTGCATCAGGATCGACTCGTCGTACAGGTCCTGGACGCGGATGCCGACGCGGTTGATCTTGTCCGCGTACGTCGGGCCGATGCCGCGGCCGGTCGTGCCGATCTTCCGCTTCCCGAGGAAGCGTTCCGTCACCTTGTCCACCGTCACGTTGTACGGCGTGATGATGTGCGCGTTTCCGCTGATGAGGAGTTTGGAGGTGTCGACGCCTCGCTCGTTCAGTCCGTTCAGCTCGGAGAACAGGACCGACGGGTCGACGACGACTCCGTTGCCGATGACCGGAGTACACCCCGGCGAGAGGATTCCGGAAGGGAGGAGGTGGAGGGCGTACTTCTGATCGCCCACGACTACCGTATGGCCGGCGTTGTTGCCGCCCTGGTAGCGCACCACATAGTCCACGGAACCACCGAGCAGGTCGGTGGCCTTTCCCTTGCCTTCGTCACCCCACTGAGCACCGAGCAGCACAAGTGCGGGCACGCGCGTACACCCCTTCCGGGCGGGGCATGTCCAAGGTCGGGGACGTACGCGGCTGGTTCTGGTACGGCTGCGTACGCCGGCGACCACCTTTGGCCGCGACCGTCGGACCGGATGCCCCGGAATAGACGAAGCCCCTGGCGCAATAGCGCAAGGGGCTCTTGCACAAAGATGCTACCCGAGGAAGCGAGGCAGGACCGAGGTGTCGACTTCCGACCAGCTCCTTGTGGTCATCGACCCGGTCGCCCGTCACGGTGACGGTGAGGCGGTACGGATCGCAAAAGACGTGCTCAGCGCGGGTGCGACGACGAAAGTGTGCCTCCCTGACGGGCCCGAGGAATTCGATCGGGCACTCGCCAGGAGAGGGTCACGACGGCCTGTCGTGATCGGGGACGACCGGGCGCTTTTGCGCGCGGTTTCCGTTTTGTACCGACGGCGGGAGCTGGCCGGATGTGCACTGTCCCTGGTGCCGGTGGGCGCGAGCGGCGGCGCGCTGTCACTCGCGCGGGCGCTGGGCGTGCCCATAGGCGCCGTCGCGGCGGCCCGCGCCGTGCTCGACGGGGCCGAGCGACGGCTCGATCTCCTGGTGGACGACAGCGACGGGGTGGTGCTGGGGACGCTGCGGATTCCGCCGTTGGCGGGGGGCAGGTGGGGGGTGGCCGGGTCGGCCGGGTCGGCCGGGT
>NZ_JAPWHT010000713.1:0-3308 GCF_027270795.1 Streptomyces sp. ActVer | reverse complement strand
TGGCATCCTCGTCCGCGGCCGACGCGCGGTCGCCGGGAGGCGCCTCCCTCAGGGGTTTCATGGCCCCTCCCCCGCCCCGTCCACGGCGTCGAGCAGCGACCACAGCACATCGCACTTGAAGGCGAGCGCGGCGACGGCCCGTTCCTGTTCCTCGCGGGTGAGCGCCCACCGTTCGACCAGTGCGAGCGCCTCGGCGCTGTCCCGGCTGCCCTGCTCGACGCGGGTCCGGAAGTAGGCGAGCCCCTCGGCCTCGATCCACGGGTAGTGGTGTTCGAAGGCGGCGATGCGGGTGCGCATCAGCCCGGGAGCGGACAACTCGGTGAGGGACGCGGCAACAGCCTCCAGCGGGGACCTGAGCCGGCAGAAGTTGACGTATCCGTCGACCGCCAGGCGCACCCCGGGGAGTACGTCCTCGGCCGACCACAGCCGTTCCCGGTCGAGCCCGGCCGCCTCGCCGAGCCGCAGCCAGCGCTCGATGCCGCCTTTCCCCTCCCGTACGCCGTCGTGGTCGACGATCCTGCGCAGCCACATGCGGCGCAGTGCCGGGTCCTCGAACTTGGCGAGGATCAGGGCGTCCTTGACGGGGATGTGCCGCTGGTAGTGGAAGCGGTTGGCGATCCAGCGGCGCAGCTCGGCCGGTGTCAGAGCGCCCTCGTGCATCCGTACGTTGAAGACGTGGCGGTCGTGGTACCGGGTGGTGGCGATGTCGCGAAGCCGCTCTTCGAACTCCGGGCGGCTCCAGGGGTTCTGCCGGTCCTGGGCGGTCGTGTCCCGTACAGGTGTTGTCGTCACAGCTCGATGACCATTCCGTCGGCGGCGACCTCTAGTCCCCGGTCGGCCAGTTGTTTGTGCCGGTCGTCGTCCGGGTCGGTCAGGGGGTTGGTGTTGTTGAGATGCGTGTACAGACAGCGGGCGCGCAGCCCGGTCAGCCGGTGCGCGGTGCCGGCGGAGCCGTCGATCGGCAGATGTCCCATGCCGCTCGCGGTCCTGCTGGAGATCCCGGTGCGCACGGGCTCGTCCTCGTCCCAGAAGGTGCCGTCCACGATGACGCAGTCGGCGGCCTCGGCGGCCTCCTGCAGCGCCTGGGGCCAGGCGGCGAGGGCGGGACCGTAGACGAGGGTCTTCCCCGTGGACGGTTCGCGGAGCACGAGGGCGACCACCCAGTGGGGGTCGTCGTCGCCCGTTCCTGCCGCGTACCTGGGGCGTTTGGCGGCGACGGGCACGGCGACGGCCTCCAGTTCCGGGCCGAGTGGCAGCGGAGCCGTGCCCAACTCCCGCCAGAGCAGCTCTGTGTACGGTCCGAGCACGGCTCCGAAGCGCGGGCCGGCGAGCAGTGCATCGCGCACCGGGGCGGTGGAGACCAGTTCCACGGCGTCCGCCTCGCGCAGCCGCGCGACGCCGAGGGTGTGGTCGAGTTCTGCGTCGGTGAGGACGACGCCCGCGACCGGCGTCTGCCGGGCACCGGGGCCCGGGTGCAGCGCGGGGGTGTCCTCGATCTGGTCCCCGATGTCGGGGGTGGCGTTGACGATGTACCAGCGACCGGCGTCCGCTCGCACGGCGAGGGACGCGTGGCGGCGGCGCCGCTCCGGATGGGCGCGTGCCCCGGCACAGCCGGGACACGCGCAGTTCCACTGGGGCAGTCCGCCGCCCGCCGCGGTGCCGAGCACCTGCAGCAGCACAGCGGCGGGGTTACCGCGTGACCAGTGCGTACGCCGTCACTTCGAGCGCGGTGTCGACGACCTCGTACTCCGGTGACTGCCAGCCCGTCCCACCGGTGACGGTGGCTCCCGACCGGTCCGGCGTCTCCTGGGTCCTGCGGATCTCCTGAGGCTCCCGGATCTCCTGCATGTCTGTTCCTGCCTTCCTGCGTGGGGTTCAGGATCGAACAGATCACTACTGGTGTATCTGGACAGACTGGACACGGCGTTCATAAGAGTGCTTCGCGTTCAGTCCTCTGCTCCAGCATCACCATCTGACGGAACACGGTCAATCACTCGAACCGAACCGAATCAGATCCGGCCCGATCCCGCGCCGGACGGAAAATGCGTCGACACCGCCTCGCCGGTCCCGGCAGAGTGACCGGTCGTGACGAGCAGTGAGCTGTGGACCCGAGCGACCGCCGACCGCTACGACGCCGAGGAGAGCGAGAGGTCCTCGGCCGCCTTTCTGGGACCGACCCTCACCTTCCTCGCCGACCTCGCCAGAGACGGCCGGGCACTGGAATTCGCAATCGGAACGGGTCGGGTGGGCGTCCCGCTCCGGGAGAGCGGCGTGCCGGTGGCGGGCATCGAGCTGTCCGGACCCATGGCGGCGGTCCTGCGACGCAAGATCGACGAGGACAAGCTCCCGGTCACCATCGGGGACATGGCCACGACCATCGTGCCCGGCGAATTCACGCTGGTCTACCTCGTCTACAACACCATCACGAACCTGCTCACGCAGGACGAGCAGGTCGAGTGCTTCCGCAACGCCGCGCGCCACCTGACGCCCGGCGGCCGATTCGTCATCGAGCTGGGCGTGCCGCCGCTGCGGTTCCTGCCGCCCGGGCAGGTGGCGGTGCCGTTCGACGTGTCCGACCGGCATCTCGGCTTCGACACCTTCGACCTGGTCGAGCAGGTCCTCGTCTCGCACCATTTCACCCGCGACGGCGACGGCGGCGACAACCGCTACCGCCGCGACAGTTCACGGCACCGGTACGCATGGCCGGCGGAGCTCGACCTGATGGCCCGGCTCGAGGGGCTCGAACTGGAACGGCGTGTCGAGGACTGGTCCGGGGAACCGTTCACCGAGAACTCCGCGAAACACATCTCTGTGTGGCGGAAACCATCACCGTAGGTTCGAGTGCACTCCCCGATCCCCGAAGGAGCTGCGATTCCTGCCGAAACCAGCTGTTGTACGCGCTGTGCGGAGCCGAGTTCCTCTTGGTGGCGGGAGGATGTCCGGAAGCCTCCTCGCCGGGTCGGAGACGGCGGTTCGGCCTTCGGTGAGACCGGAACGCCCGGATCGCCCGTACCCTTCGAGGTGTCTACGGCGTCACATAGCGGGCGCCAAACTACTGGAGGCAACACCTCGTGCTCATTGCTCAGCGTCCGTCCCTGACCGAAGAGGTCGTCGACGAGTTCCGCTCCCGGTTCGTGATCGAGCCGCTGGAGCCGGGCTTCGGCTACACCCTCGGCAACTCGCTCCGCCGTACGCTCCTCTCGTCGATCCCCGGCGCTGCTGTCACCAGCCTCCGCATCGACGGTGTCCTGCACGAGTTCACCACCGTGCCGGGCGTCAAGGAGGACGTCACCGACCTGATCCTCAAC
>NZ_JAPWHT010000712.1:0-3309 GCF_027270795.1 Streptomyces sp. ActVer | reverse complement strand
CCGCCACCTGGCCGCCGCCCGGGCAGGGGCCCTCCCCTTGGCCGACGGGGCAGGGCTACGGGCCTCCCCCGGCCACCACCAGCAGGCGCCGCCCGCGCCACCGCGTCCTGAAGGCCGTACTGGCGACCGCGCTGGGGCTGGCCCTGGCGGGCGGCGGGGCCTGGTACGCGATGGCCTATCTGCCGGGTAAGGGCGCCGGGAAGCCGTACGGGGAGGCCGTCGGGCTCACCACGCCGCTCCAGGACGGCGACTGCGTCGACGCCGAATGGCCCGGCACGCCCTTCTCGGGTGAGCCCGCGCTCAAGGCCGTGGACTGCGACGACACGAACACCGAGGGGCAGGTCCTGGCGGTGTTCGAGACCGGCTCCGCCGAGGAGGCCCGCACCGGAGCAGCCGCCCAGTGCGAGCAGCGCACCGGGGAGACCCGTAAGAAGCTGGCGGACATCCGCGCCTTCGCCGCTGTCCCGACCGCCGACGGCTTCGATGCCGCCGGCCGTCGCGTCGCCTGTCTGCTGCTGGACGCACGCGGCTATCCCGTGTACGGCCCGCTCGGGGACAACCGCAAGCCGGGCACGCTCTTCAAGGACACCGCGACCATGCAGAAGCGGGACTGCCTCGACAAGGTTTCCGGCAACCGCGCCAAGCTGGTTTCCTGCGACGGTCCTCATGAGCAGCAGGTGCTCGACTTCTTCCGCATGCCTCCGGGTACCAGCCTCGACGACGCACATGACAAAGCACCTGAAACCTGCCAGAAGGAGATCCCGCCGCAGGACTACGGCTACGACCCCAGCGTCTACGAGGCCGCAGCCTGGGTGGGTAACAGCGGGTGGAACTCGGGGACGCGTTTCGTAGTGTGCACTGCAATTCGCCAAGACCGGGGCACCATGGAGAAAGACGAACCATGAGGAGGGTGTTGCGATGCCCGGTTCTACGAAGACCATGGGAGTGCTCACCGTAGGCGGACTGGTGGTGGTCACGGCCTACACGGTGGCGCTCGGGAGCAGCGGCTGGCTGTGGTTCGGCTGGGTGGTGCTCGGTCTGATCACGCTGGCCATGGTGGTGTCGCGCCCCACCTGACGCATTCCGCAATCAGTCCCCCGGGCAGCTTCGGCGGTTCTTCGCCCGGGGGGCTCATTCGCGGGGCAGGCGCCCCGCCGAGTGCACGCCCGGCTGGTATTTCGGCAGCCGGGCGGTGATTTTCATGCCCGCGCCGAGTGCGGTCTCGATGACGAGGCCGTAGTCGTCGCCGTACACCTGCCGCAGCCGGTCGTCGACGTTCGACAGGCCGATGCCGCCCGAGGGGCTGACCTCGCCGGACAGGATGCGGCGCAGCCGGTCGGGGTCCATGCCGGGGCCGTCGTCCTCGATGACGACGAGGGCCTCGGCGCCCGCGTCCTGTGCGGTGATGCTGATGCGGCTCTTGTCGACCTTCCCGGTGCCGCCTTCGAGGCCGTGCTTCACGGCGTTCTCGACGAGCGGCTGGAGGCAGAGGAAGGGCAGGGTCACCGGGAGCACCTCGGGGGCGATCTGCAGGGTGACCGAGAGCCGGTCGCCGAAGCGGGCCCTGACCAGCGCCAAGTAGTGGTCGATGGCGTGCAGTTCGTCGGCCAGCGTCGTGAAATCACCGTGTCTGCGGAACGAGTAGCGGGTGAAGTCGGCGAATTCCAGGAGGAGTTCGCGGGCGCGCTCGGGGTCGGTGCGGACGAACGAGGCGATCACCGCGAGCGAGTTGAAGATGAAGTGCGGGGATATCTGGGCCCGCAGCGCCTTGATCTCGGCCTCGATCAGGCGCGTACGGGACTGGTCGAGGTCGGCGAGTTCCAGCTGGACCGAGACCCAGCGGGCGACCTCGCCGGTGGCCCGGACGAGCACGGCCGACTCGCGGGGTGCGCAGGCGACGAGCGCCCCGTGCACCCGGTCGTCGACGGTGAGCGGGGCGACGACGGCCCAGCGCAGCGGGCAGTACGGCTCGTCGCAGTCGAGGCGGAAGGCCTCGCCGCGGCCGGTCTCCAGGGGGCCGCCGAGCCGCTCCATGATCTGGTCGCGGTGGTGCTCGCCGACGCCCTCCCAGGCGAGGACCGTGTCCTGGTCGGTGAGGCAGAGCGCGTCGGTGCCGAGCAGGGTGCGCAGCCGTCGCGCCGATTTCCGGGCCGTCTCCCCGGTCAGCCCGGCCCGCAGCGGCGGGGCGGCGAGCGACGCGGTGTGCAGGGTCTCGAAGGTGGCGTGCTCGACGGGGGTGCCGAGGCCACCGAGGGTCGACGGGCGGGAGGTGCGCCGGCCGAGCCAGAACCCGGCGGCCAGCAGCGGGAGTACGGCCACGCAGAGCCCGGCCAGGAAACCGCTCATGCCTTGACCTCCGCGCGTACCTGGCCGCCGGCCAGTTCCTCCGGCAGATGGAAGCGGGCGAGGATGGCGGCCGTTCCGACCGGCACCCGCCCGGGTGTCGCGAGGGACACCAGCACCATGGTGAGGAAGCCCAGGGGCACCGACCAGAGCGCGGGCCAGGCGAGGAGCGCGTGCAGCGAGCCCGTGCCCGGGAAGCCCGCCATCGTGGCGGCGACCGCGAGCAGCGCCGAGCCGCCACCGACGATCATCCCGGCGGCCGCGCCCGGCGGGGTGAGCCGGTGCCACCAGATGCCGAGGACGAGCAGCGGGCAGAAGGACGAGGCGGACACCGCGAAGGCGAGCCCCACGGCGTCCGCGACCGGCAGTCCGCCGACGATCGAGCTGGCGGCGAGCGGCACGATCATGGCGAGGACCGTGCCGAGCCGGAAGTGCCGTACACCGCGCGAGGGCAGCACGTCCTGGGTGAGCACGCCCGCCACCGCCATGGTCAGGCCCGACGCCGTGGACAGGAACGCGGCGAAGGCGCCGCCCGCGACCAGCGCGCCCAGCAGGTCTCCGCCGAGCCCGCCGATGACCCGGTCGGGCAGCAGCAGTACGGCGGCGTCCGCGTCCCCGGTGAGGGTCAGCTCGGGCGCGTTCAGGCGGCCCAGCGCTCCGTAGACGGGTGGCAGCAGGTAGAAGGCGCCGATCAGGCCGAGCACGGCGACGGTGGTGCGGCGGGCGGCGACGCCGTGCGGGCTGGTGTAGAAGCGGACGACGACGTGCGGCAGTCCCATGGTGCCGAGGAAGGTGGCGAGGATCAGTCCGTACGTGGCGTACAGCGGGCGTTCCTCGCGGCCCGCGGCGAGGGAGGTGGACATGCCGCCGTTGCTGCCGCGGTCGGCTACGGGGACGGGGTCGCCCTTGGTGAAGGTGAGCCGGGTGCCCTGTTCGATGCGGTGCACGCCTGCCGGGAGCCGGACC
>NZ_JAPWHT010000711.1:0-3323 GCF_027270795.1 Streptomyces sp. ActVer | reverse complement strand
ACCTGGCGCCGGCGCCGCAAGCGCTACGGGCCCGCCCGCGGGCGCGAACCCCGACGCGGCGGACACCAGCAGGCCGTCCGTCGCTCCGACCGACCCGGCGAAACAGAACGTGGCCAAGTCGGGCGGCACCACGCCCTCGGAAGTGCTCGGACTCATCCGGTGGGTGCTGCTCGCCGTGCTGATCGCCGGCGGTGTCGCCGCGCTGGCCGGTCCCGTGATGCTGCGGCTCTCCTCGCGGCGGGCCCCCGCCGGGGGTTAGCCGCGGGGCGGAGTCCGATTTCCCGGGATCCGGCGGTTCCGGGAAGTCGCTCTTCCCGTCACCGAATTCCCTAGGTGTCACCTTGGAAATGAGTTCTTAACTCAATGGGTGGCTGGATTTGGTGGCCGTTGTGAAGCGGTGTGCGGAATTGTTTGCCGCGGCCGGCCGACGGGCCGGCGGGAAACGGAATCCGGATCCTGCTTGATGCTCCATTCTTCTCGATGCTCCATTCCGCGCAATCCGTTTTGACGGAGGAGAACAGTAGTGAACGTCAAGTCCCGTGCACGCATCGGTGCCGTTGTCAGTGCGGCCGCCCTCGCCGTCGGTGCCATGGCCGCCCCGGCCGTCGCCGACCCGTCCAACGGCTTCCGGGTGCTCGCCGGCGCCGGTTCCGACACGACCCAGGATGTCCTGAACGGCCTCGGCGACTCGGTCGACGGCGGCAACACGGTCGCCTCGTACGACGCCACCGGCTCGGCCACCGTCAAGACCCGTGCCACCGGCTGTGTCATCAACCGCCCCAACGGCTCCTCGGCGGGCATCGACGCGCTGCGCAACGCCGTCGACACCAGCACGGGCTGCCTCGACTTCGCCCGTTCCTCGCGCGGTCCGGCCGACACCTCGACCACGGACCTGACCTGGATCCCCTTCGCGAAGGACGCGGTCACCGTCGCGGTCCGCGGGGACAGCGCGCTCAGCAACGGCCTGGACCTGACCACGGCCCAGCTGCACGACATCTACACCTGCTCGCTGACCTCGGTGAACGGCGTTGCCCTCACCCCGCTGCTGCCGCAGACCAACTCCGGCACCCGCACCTTCTTCCTCGGCCAGATCGGTGTGGCCGAGTCCGCCGTCGGCACCTGCGTCGGCTCGATGCAGGAGCACAACGGCGAGGCGCTGGACAGCGCCGGTGACATCGCCCCGTACTCCGTGGCCCAGTACATCGCGCAGACCGGCGGCATCGTGAACGACCGCCACGGCGCCACGGTCCTCGGCCGGGTCAACGGCTCGGCGCCGCAGAACGCGGACGGCACGCTCAACGTCGGCTTCACCTACAACCGTGACGTCTACAACGTCGTCCCGACCTCGAAGCTGTCGAACGCCACCATCGCGTCGACGTTCGCCGGCTCCGGCTCGAAGCTCTGCAACGACGCCGACACGATCCAGCTCTACGGCTTCGGCGTGATCACCAACTGCGGTGACACGACGGACCCCGACCTCAAGGGTGAGCGCTGATCACCGTCTTCACGACCTGACCGCACAACGGCCGGGCACCCCCAGGGTGCCCGGCTCAGCGGCGTATCCGGTCACCGGCCGACCCCCGGCTCGACCAGATCAAGCCCGACCCGACCCGACCCGATCCAGTCCGACCGACCCGACTCAATCCGACCAGACCCAGACCAGACCAACCCGGACCGAACCCTGTGGGGGGACCACCACATGAACCGCCAGACACTGCTCAGATCACCCGCGGCACTGCTGATGTGCTGCGCCCTGTTGCTGGGGGCCCTGTCGGGAGTGCTCGCGTTCGCGGGCCAGGCAGCGGCCGTCACCTCCTCCGGGAAGTTCACGCTCGCGCCGGCCACCGGCAGCATCAAGGCCCCGCTGAGCGCCACCTCCGCCAGCACGGACGCGGGGTGCCCCGAGACCAGCAACCCCACGGCCATGTTCCTCTGGCTGCTCAAGCCGGGGAGCACCACCGTCGCCAAGCAGCTCGCCAAGAGCACCTCGGCGGACACGATCTCCAAGACCGCGCCGTTCACGGTCCCGCTGACCCCGGGCACCGCGACCGTGGAGTCCCAGCTGCGCTCCTATGTGGCGGAGGGCTCCCTCGACGGCAAGTACACCCTGGCCCTGGCCTGCGGCGCCGGTCTGACCAACAATGTCCCGGCCTTCACCGCGATCGTCCAGGTCACCGGCGAGACCTGGACGCTGGTCCAGACGCAGACGACCACCGTGGCCCTGGACGGACCCCCGACCCCGGTCGGCGGCTCGCTCAAGCTGACGGCCACCATGACCCCGGCCGCCGCCGCGGGCAAGGTCGAGTTCGCCTACACCGGGACCACGAACGACACGTCCACGCCGGTCGGCACGGCCGACGTCGTGAACGGCAAGGCGGAGTTCACCACCACGGCCCCCGCGGCAGCCGGCAACCACTTCTACGCCGCGACCTTCACGCCGACCGACGCGGACGCCTTCAGCGCGGCCCAGTCGACCAAGGTCATCCAGATCACCGCGGCGAACCAGTCCCCCTCGCCCACCCCCTCGCCCACGGACCCGTCTCCCAGCCCCTCCACCCCCGCCGACCTCGAAGTGACCGACGACAGCGGCACGGTGCTGGAGGCCAACCCCAACCTCAAGGCCGGGCAGACCGTGAAGATCACGGCGCGGGGATACACCAAGGACGCCGCCGTGAAGGTCGCGCTCGCCGACAGCGAGGAGAAGTACGCCGACGCCAAGGCGGACGCCGACGGGACCGTCAAGGACTACGCGTTCACCCTGCCGAAGAAGATCGCGGACGGCGATCACACGCTGACCCTCGCCGAGGACAAGACCGAGGGCCACAGCGTCCCGTTCGCCTTCACGACCGGAGTGGTGGACGACCCGAGCGACGATCCCAGCACAAGTCCTTCGGAGACCGAGTCGGGCACGAGCGGCGGTGCCGACGGCGGCACCTCGGGTGACACGAGCGGTTCCGGTGGCGCGGGCGGCTCCGGAGGCGATACCGGCGGCTCGGGCGGTGGCGGCAGCATGGCCTCCACCGGCGCCCAGGTGGGTTCCATCGGCCTCGCCGGGCTGGCGCTGCTCTGCGCGGGTGCCGCCCTGGTCGTCCACGTCCGCCGCAAGGGACTGCTGACCTTCGGGGACACCGCGAACCACCTCTGACGGACCGCGCGGCCCGACCGGCCCTGCCGGCCACGGCCGACAGCCGACCACCGACCACCGGGTCCCGGGGCCCAGCCACCGGACCCGGTGGCGGCGGCCGTCAGTCCGGAGGCGGCCGTCGGTCCCGGTGGCGCCGATGGGTCCCTCGCCGTCCCCGGGCCGTTCGCCCCAACCCCGG
>NZ_JAPWHT010000710.1:0-3327 GCF_027270795.1 Streptomyces sp. ActVer | reverse complement strand
CGGCGCGGCGGCGCGGCCGGCCGCAACGCGGACCGCGACCTCGACGCCGTGTGCGCGCTGTTCGCCACCGCGTCCCGCGCGGAGGAACGCACCGGAGGCCGGGGAGCCCTCAACTTCCTGGAGGAGATCGACGCCGAGGACATCGCGGCCGACACGCTGACCCGCAGGGCCGTACGCCCCGACGCCGTACGTCTGATGACCGCGCACCGCTCCAAGGGCCTGGAGTGGCGCCTCGTGGTCGTCGCGGGCGTCCAGGAGGGTCTGTGGCCCGATCTGCGCCGCCGCGGTTCCCTCCTGGAGGCCGACCGCATCGGACGCGACGGCCTCGCGGAGCCGCTGACCCCCGGAGCACTCCTCTCCGAAGAGCGCCGTTTGTTCTATGTGGCCGCCACGCGCGCGCGTGAGCGCCTCGTCGTCACCGCTGTGAAGGCCCCGGCCGACGACGGCGACCAGCCCTCGCGCTTCATCACCGAACTCGGCGTGGAGCCCAAGGACACGACGGGCCGTCCCCGCCGCCCCCTGTCCGTCGCCGCGCTCGTCGCCGAACTGCGCGCCACGACGGTCGACCCACGCGTCTCGGACCGGCTCAGAGAGGCCGCGGCCCGTCGACTGGCCAGGCTCGCCGCGCTCGGCGACGAGGACGGCCGCCCCCTCGTGCCGTCCGCCCACCCCTACCGCTGGTGGGGCATGTACGAGCCGACCGAGAGCAAGGTGCCGCTGCGCGACCGCGACCATCCCGTGGTGCTGTCCGGGAGCGCCCTCGACCAGCTCGCCAACACCTGCGCCCTGCAGTGGTTCCTGGGCCGTGAGGTGAAGGCCGACGCCCCCGCGACCGTCGCCCAGGGCTTCGGCAACGTGGTGCACGTCCTGGCCGACGAGGTCGCCTCCGGCCGTACCCCCGCGGACCTCGCCGTCCTCATGGAGCGCCTCGACTCCGTGTGGGACGCGCTCGCCTTCGACGCGCCCTGGAAGTCGGGGCAGGAGAAGGAGCACGCGCGCGTGGCGCTCGAACGCTTCCTGAAGTGGCACGTCATGGACCGCACGGGCCGCACGCCGGTGGCGAGCGAGCACGACTTCGACGTCACCCTCGAAGCGGGCTCCTACGAAGTACGCATCCGCGGCTCCATGGACCGCGTCGAGCAGGACGCCGAAGGCCGCGCCTACGTGGTCGACTTCAAGACCGGCAAACAGGCACCGAGCGCGGCCGACGTGGCCCACCACCCGCAGCTCGCCGTCTACCAGCTCGCCGTCCGCGAAGGCGCGGTCGACGAGGCCTTCGAGGGCGAGCGCCCCGACGCGGGCGGCGCCGAACTCGTCCAACTCCGGCAGGGCGCACCCAAGAAGGACGGCGGCGAGACCCTGCCCAAGGTGCAGGCCCAGGAGCCGCTGGAGGGGGAGTGGGTCGGCGACCTCCTCGCCACAGCGGCGGGCAAGGTCCTCGACGAACGGTTCACACCGACGACGGGACAGCACTGCACGCACTGCGCGTTCCGGGCCTCGTGCAGCGCGCGGCCGGAGGGGCGGCACGTGGTCGAGTGAGCCGGAAGGGCGGCAGGTGGTCGGGTGACGAGTGCGGTCGCGTGACGGGCATAGCCGGGTGACAGCCACGGTCGGGTGACAGGGCGCGGGCCACTCCTGGCGGGCGTGCGGACATCCGCCGTACCGGAGGCTCCGCCGTTCGGAGGGCCCCTGCCGTACGCGAAGTGACGTACGGCACCACGCGTGCTGACCAGGGCATCCTCCTGCCCGGCCACCGATTCGGCACCGGCTGTCAGTGGGCGCGGCTAGCCTCTCTGACGTGCCAGCCCGTATCTCTGACCCCGAGCAGCTCAAAGAGCTCCTCGGCATCCCGTTCACCCCGGAGCAGACGGCCTGCATCACCGCACCGCCCGCCCCGCAGGTGATCGTGGCCGGTGCCGGCTCCGGCAAGACCACGGTGATGGCCGCGCGCGTGGTGTGGCTGGTCGGCACCGGGCAGGTCGCCCCCGAACAGGTCCTTGGCCTGACCTTCACCAACAAGGCGGCGGGCGAACTCGCCGAGCGCGTACGGAAAGCCCTCATCAAGGCGGGCGTCACCGACCCGGACGTGATAGATCCGGACAACCCGCCCGGCGAGCCGGTCATCTCCACGTACCACGCCTTCGCGGGCCGCCTGCTGACCGACCACGGACTGCGCATCGGGCTCGAACCCACCGCACGCCTCCTCGCCGACGCGACCCGCTACCAGCTCGCCGCGCGAGTCCTGCGCGAGGCACCGGGTCCCTACCCCGCGCTCACCCGCTCCTTCCCCGACCTGGTCAGCGACCTCCTCACGCTCGACGCCGAGCTCTCCGAACACCTCGTACACCCCCAGGACCTGCGGGCCTACGACACCGCGCTGCTGCAGGACCTGGAGAGCGTCAAGCTCACCAACGCGGACCTGCGCAAGGTCCCCGAGACGGCCGCCGCCCGGCGTGAACTGGCCGAACTGGTGAGCCGCTACAGGGCCGCCAAACGCGAGCGCGACCTTCTCGACTTCGGCGACCAGATCGCCCTCTCGGCGACCCTCGCCAGTACGCGCCCCGAGGTCGGCGGCATCCTGCGCGACGAGTTCCGAGTGGTCCTGCTCGACGAGTACCAGGACACCTCCGTGGCCCAGCGCATCCTCCTGGCGGGCCTGTTCGGCAGCGGTACGGGCCACCCGGTGACCGCCGTCGGCGACCCCTGCCAGGCGATCTACGGCTGGCGCGGCGCCTCCGTAGCCAACCTCGACGACTTCCCCGAGCACTTCGCCCACTCCGACGGCCGTCCCGCGACCCGCCAGTCGCTCAGCGAGAACCGTCGCAGCGGCGGCCGCCTCCTCGACCTCGCCAACGGCCTCGCCGAACCCCTGCGCGCCCTGCACGCGGGCGTGGAGGCCCTCCGGCCGGCCCCGGGCGCCGAGCGGGACGGCATGGTCCGCTGTGCCCTGCTGCGGACCCACGCCGAGGAGATGGACTGGCTCGCCGACTCCATCGCCCATCTCGTACGCACCGGAAAGGCGCCCGGCGAGATCGCCGTCCTGTGCCGCACGGCGACCGACTTCGCCGAGATCCAGGGCGCTCTCGTGGCCCGCGACATCCCCGTCGAGGTCGTCGGCCTCTCCGGGCTGCTGCACCTGCCCGAGGTCGCCGACCTGGTCGCCGTCTGCGAGGTCCTCCAGGACCCGGGCGCCAACGCCTCGCTGGTCCGCCTGCTCACCGGCCCGCGCTGGCGCATCGGCGCCCGCGACCTCGCCCTCCTGGGACGCCGGGCCCGCCTCCTCGTGTCGCACGCGCGCGTGGGGGCCGACGACGACCCCGACAGGTG
>NZ_JAPWHT010000070.1:0-31709 GCF_027270795.1 Streptomyces sp. ActVer | reverse complement strand
GTGGCTCCGTTTCAACCGCCCGGGCAGACAGGGGCGTACGGGCGGCCGACCCCTGCCGGACCGCCTGGCGCGGGCGCGGCACAGCCACAGCTGCGGCCACGGCCGCAGCCGCGGTCCCGGAAGCCACTGCCTCGGCCGGTGTCCGCCGCCATGGTGCTCGTCGGCGCGGGCCTGGTCGCCTGGGCGGTCTGGTCCCTCACCCGGTAGGGCACCACCCGGGAACACGCGAGGATCTGCACCACCCGGGAACCGCGCCCCTCCCCCCTACGAAGACGCCCGCGCCACCAGTTCCGTGGGAAGAACCAGCTGGCGCCTCTCCAGCCCCCGGGACACCGCCGGGCGGCGGTCCGCGATCTCGTCGATCAGGAGGCCGAGCATCGCGCGGCCCATGTCCTCGATCGGCTGGCGCACGCTCGTCAGGGGCGGGTCCATGTGGCGGGCGATGGCCGAGTCGTCGTAGCCGACGAGGGCCACGTCGTCGGGTATGCGGCGGCCCGCCTCGCGCAGGACCTGACGGGCGCCGGCCGCCATCACGTCGGAGCCGGCGAAGACCGCGTCCAGGGTCGGGCAGACGGCGAGCAGCTCCTTCATCGCCCGGCGGCCGCCCTCCTCCGTGAAGTCACCGGGGACGATGAGCCGGTCGTCGACCTCTCGCCCCGCCTCGCGCAGCGCCTCGCGGTAGCCGTCGACACGGCGCTGGGCACCGAAGACGTCGAGGCGTCCCGCCAGGTGGGCTATGGTCTGCCGGCCCTGGGCGATCAGGTGTTCCACGGCGAACCGGCCGCCGCCGAAGTTGTCCGAGTCCACCGACGGCAGCGTCTCGTCGGCCGAGCGCCGGCCGCTGATCACCGCCGGGATCTCCAGCTGGGCCAGCAGGTCGGGCAGCGGGTCGTCCGCGTGGACCGAGACCAGCAGGACCCCGTCCACCCGGTGCGCCGCCAGGTACTGGGCCAGCCGGCGCCGCTCCCGGTCGCTGCCCGCGAAGATCAGCAGGAGCTGCAGCTCGGTGTCGGAGAGCGCCGCGCCCACTCCGCGCAGCATGTCGGAGAAGTACGGCTCGGCGAAGAAGCGGGTCTCGGGCTCGGGGACGACCAGGGCGATCGCGTCCGTACGGTTGGCGGCGAGGGCGCGGGCCGCCGTGTTGGGCACGTATCCCAGCTCCGCGACCGCCGCCTCGACGGCCGCGCGGGTGGCGTCGCTGACCCTCGGGGAGCCGTTGATCACGCGGGAGACCGTGCCGCGGCCCACACCGGCGCGCGCGGCGACCTCTTCGAGGGTCGGCCGTCCGCCGCTCCGGCTACGCGCTCCGTGGACTGCCATGGTCCGCCTCCCGTCCGGCACGGCTCTCACCGTGCTTGGCCTGGAATGTAACAGTCGTGATCGGGACCGGGCTCCCGGAGTCCGGGCCTCCGCACTCCGGCCGTACTCCCCGGCACCCCGGCCGGCACCCCGGCCGTACTCCCCCGGGGCCACCCGGGGGTGGTCCGTCCCAGAGCCTCGCCGCGTCCGCGCCGCGTCCTGGACGCGCCCGCGACCCGTCCGCGACGGAGGCCACTCCGAGGCCGATCCGGCGCCTTCCCGAGGCCGTCCCGAAACCGTCGGAGACCTACTCTCCCGAACCCAACCTCCGTTAGCTAACAGCCCGATAACTGAAGACATATCTCTATGCCCTCTCCCTTGACACCCCCGCGCCGAGCGACGAACCTTCAACACATCACCTGTGGGAGCGCTCCCACAGTACCTGACACATACACATCCCGCACGTTCCCCGCCCGAGCCGCAGCGTGAACTAACGGGCCCAACAATGCAGTTGGCCGGGGGGTCGGCACGTCAGGCAACAGGAGGACGCAATGCGCACGAGTACCCGCGGGTCCCGCAGGCTGATGGCCCTCGCGGCCGTCGCCGCGCTGACGACGGGGCTGCTCGCCGGCTGCGCCGAGGACTCGGACGACGGCTCGTCGAACTCGGACGGCGGTAGCGGCGGTGGCAAGACCACGCTCACCATCGGCACCTTCGGTGTCTTCGGCTACAAGCAGGCCGGCCTCTACGACGAGTACATGAAGAAGAACCCGGACATCACGATCAAGGAGAACGTCACCACCCGTACCGACGTGTACTGGCCGAAGACGCTCACCCGTCTGCAGGCCGGTTCCGGTACCGACGACCTCCAGGCGATCGAGATCGGCAACATCGCCGAGGCGGTGCAGACCCAGGCCGACAAGTTCGTCGACCTCGGCAAGGAAGTCGACAAGTCCCAGTGGCTGGACTGGAAGACGGCGCAGGCCACCACCAAGGACGGCAAGACCATCGGGCTCGGCACCGACATCGGTCCGATGGCGGTCTGCTACCGCAAGGACCTCTTCAAGGCGGCAGGTCTGGAGACGGACCGCACCAAGCTCGCCGAGCAGTGGAAGGGCGACTGGTCCAAGTACGTCGACGTCGGCAAGGAGTACATGAAGAAGGCGCCGAAGGGCACCAAGTTCGTGGACTCCGCCTCCTCGGTCTACAACGCGGCGCTCGGTGGCGAGAGCCAGCGCTACTACGACGCGGACGGCAACGTCATCTGGGACAAGTCCACAGGCGTGAAGAAGGCCTGGGACGCCTCGATGGAGGTGGCGACCAGTGACATGTCGGCGAAGCTGAAGCAGTTCGACAAGCCGTGGGACCAGGCCTTCGCCAACGCCAAGTTCGCGACGGTGGCCTGCCCCGCCTGGATGATCGGCTACATCCAGGAGAAGTCCGGTGACGCCGGCAAGGGCAAGTGGGACATCGCGGCGGCACCCACCGCGGCCAACTGGGGTGGTGCGTTCGTCGGTGTGCCCACGGCGGGCAAGCAGCAGAAGGAGGCCATCGCGCTGGCGAAGTGGCTGACCGCCCCCGAGCAGCAGGCGAAGGTCTTCGCCAAGCAGGCGAGCTTCCCGTCGATCCCGGCTGCGTACCCGAGTCTGAAGCCGCAGGCCGCCACGACGGCGTTCTTCTCGGACGCGCCGATCACGCAGATCTTCTCCGACTCGGCGAAGACCATCCCGACGCAGATCTTCGGCGTCAAGGACCAGCCGATCGGCACCGCCATCACGGACATCGGCATCCTTCAGGTCGAGCAGAAGGGCAAGACCCCCGACCAGGGCTGGGACGCGGCCAACAAGGAGATCAAGGACGTGCTCGGCCAGTGACCAGCTCCAAGCAGGCTCTCGCGCGATCCGCGTCGAGCGCCGACGGCGGGCCCGGCTCCCAGCCGGGCGCGGCGCGCCGTGCTCACGGTCGCGGTACACCGCCCCCGGGCCCCGGCTCCTGGCGCAGCCGACTGTACCGCTGGGACATGAAGGCGTCGCCGTACGCGTTCATCGCCCCCTTCTTCATCTTCTTCGGCGCCTTCGGGCTCATCCCGCTGCTGTACACGGCCTGGTACTCACTGCACAACGTGCAGCTGTCCAACCTGGACCAGCAGACCTGGGTGGGCCTGGACAACTACAAGAACCTGATGTCCTCGGACTTCTTCTGGGGAGCGCTGCAGAACACCTTCACCATCGGTGTGATCTCGACCGTGCCGCAGCTGATCATGGCGATCGGCATCGCGCACCTGCTCAACTACAAGCTGCGTGGCTCCACCGTGTGGCGGGTCGTGATGCTCACCCCGTACGCCACCTCGGTGGCGGCGGCGACCCTGGTGTTCGTGCTGCTGTACTCCTGGGACGGCGGCATGATCAACTGGCTGCTGGGCTTCGTCGGGGTCGACCCGGTCAACTGGCGTGAGTCCACCTGGGGTTCGCAGTTCGCCGTCTCGTCGATCGTGATCTGGCGGTGGACCGGCTACAACGCCCTGATCTACCTCGCGGCGATGCAGGCGATCCCCTCCGACCTGTACGAGTCGGCGGCCCTGGACGGTGCCGGCCGCTGGCAGCAGTTCCGCCATGTGACGATCCCGATGCTGCGGCCGACGATCCTGTTCACGGTGGTCGTCTCCACGATCGGCGCGACACAGCTGTTCGGTGAACCGCTCCTGTTCGGCGGGGCCAGCGGCTCCAAGGGCGGCTCCGAGCACCAGTACCAGACGCTCGGCCTGTACATGTACGACCAGGGCTGGATCATCGGCAACCTCGGCAAGGCGTCCGCGATCGCCTGGACGATGTTCCTGATCCTGCTGATCGTGGCCGCGATCAACCTGCTGATCACCCGACGGCTGAGGAAGTCACAATGACCACAAGTGAACTGACACCCCCTCAGGTGAAGGATGCGGCGGAGAAGAGCGGCCCGGGCGGCACCGGGCGCCGCCGGCTGCTCGGTGCGGGCAAGCAACTGCACGCGGGACCGGTCACGTACGTCGTCCTGGCCGTCTTCGCCCTCGTGTCGCTGGCGCCGCTGCTGTGGACGGTGGTCGCGGCCTCGCGCACCAACCAGCGGCTCGCCGAGACGCCACCGCCGCTGTGGATCGGCGGGAACCTGTTCAAGAACCTGGAGGCCGCGTGGAACGAGGCGGCCCTCGGCACCGCGATGCTCAACAGCACGATCGTCGCCGGGACCATCACCGTCGGTACGGTCCTGTTCTCCACGCTCGCCGGGTTCGCCTTCGCCAAGCTGCGGTTCAGGTTCTCCAGCCTTCTGCTGCTGCTGACCATCGGCACGATGATGATCCCGCCGCAACTGGCGGTCGTACCGCTGTACTTGTGGATGAGCGAGCTGGGCTGGTCCAACCAGCTGCAGACGGTCATCCTGCCCACCCTGGTCAGCGCCTTCGGTACGTTCTTCATGCGCCAGTACCTGGTACAGGCGCTGCCCAGCGAGCTGATCGAGGCGGCGCGGGTGGACGGCGCGAGCAGTCTGCGCGTCGTGTGGCACGTCGTCTTCCCGGCGGCGCGGCCGGCGATGGCCGTGCTCGGGCTGCTGACGTTCGTGATGGCCTGGAACGACTTCCTGTGGCCGATCATCGCGCTCAACCAGCAGAACCCCACCGTGCAGGTGGCCCTCAACTCGCTCGGCACCGGCTATGTCCCCGACCAGGCGGTGATCATGGCGGGCGCGCTCCTCGGCACCCTGCCACTGCTCATCGCCTTCCTGCTGTTCGGCAAGCAGATCGTGGGCGGGATCATGCAGGGCGCGATCAAGGGCTGACCCGCCGCGCCTGGCTCCGCCCGACGGAGCCGACCCCTGCGGCGCCTGGCCAGACGCCTGGCCGAAGGGGCCGAGCCGCCGCTGCCTCGGCCCCTCCTTCCCCCCTCCGACCCCATATCCCCAGGTCTCCGACGACCTTTCCTCCCATGGGAGCGCTTCCATGCCTGAGCCCGCAACGCCCGTGACCTTCCCGCCCGCCTTTCTCTGGGGCGCGGCCACCTCCGCGTACCAGATCGAGGGGGCGGTGCGGGAGGACGGCCGTACGCCCTCGATCTGGGACACCTTCAGTCACACGCCCGGCAAGACGGCCGGTGGCGAGAACGGCGACATCGCCAACGACCATTACCACCTGTACCGCGACGACGTGGCCCTCATGGCGGAGCTCGGGCTGACCGCGTACCGCTTCTCGGTGTCGTGGTCCCGGGTGCAGCCGACGGGCCGCGGTCCCGCCGTCCAGCGCGGCCTGGACTTCTACCGCCGTCTGGTCGACGAGCTGCTCTCCCACAACATCAAGCCCGCGCTCACCCTCTACCACTGGGACCTCCCCCAGGAGCTGGAGGACGCGGGCGGCTGGCCCGAGCGCGACACCGCGCTGCGGTTCGCCGAGTACGCGCAGATCGTCGGCGAGGCGCTGGGCGACCGCGTCGAGCAGTGGATCACGCTCAACGAGCCCTGGTGCAGCGCGTTCCTGGGGTACGGATCCGGCGTGCACGCCCCCGGCCGTACGGACCCGGAGGCCTCCCTGCGTGCCGCGCACCACCTCAACCTGGCGCACGGGCTCGGGACTTCGGCGCTGCGCACCGCGATGCCGGCCCGCAACAGCATCGCGGTGAGCCTCAACTCCTCGGTGGTCAGGCCGCGTTCGCAGGACCCGGCGGACCTGGTGGCGGTCCGGCGCATCGACGACCTGGCCAACGGCATCTTCCACGGCCCGATGCTGCACGGCGCGTACCCGGAGACCCTGCTGACCGCCACGTCGTCGGTCACGGACTGGTCGTACGTCCTGGACGGCGATCTCGCCCTGATCAACCAGCCGTTGGACGCTCTCGGCCTCAACTACTACACGCCGACGCTGGTCGGCGCCGCCGAGACCGCCCCGGACGGCCCGCGCGCGGACGGCCACGGGGCGAGCGAACACTCGCCGTGGCCGGGCGCGGACGACGTGATGTTCCATCAGACCCCGGGCGAGCGTACGGAGATGGGCTGGACCATCGACCCGACGGGCCTGCACGAGCTGATCATGCGCTACACGACGGAGGCTCCCGGGCTCCCCCTCTACATCACCGAGAACGGCGCCGCGTACGACGACAAGCCGGACCCGGACGGTCGCGTCCACGACCCGGAGCGCATCGCCTATCTCCACGGCCATCTGTCGGCCGTTCGCCGGGCGATCACCGACGGCGCGGACGTCCGCGGCTACTACCTGTGGTCCCTGATGGACAACTTCGAGTGGGCGTACGGCTACGACAAGCGCTTCGGCGCGGTGTACGTGGACTACGCGACCCAGGCCCGTACGCCGAAGTCGAGCGCCCTCTGGTACGGCGAGGCGGCGCGGACGGGGGCGCTTCCGTCGGTGAACACGACCGAATAGCCCTTCCCCCAGGGGGGACACGGACGGGCGGGGGACGGGGCGCGGCACTGTGAGGGGAGTGCCGCGCCCCTCCGCGAACCCCGGCCGGGTGGGGGGAAGGCCGGCCGGGGCGCGTGACCCCCGTGCGGAGATGGCTGGTTGGGCTACCTACGGGGGCGCTGGTCGGGCTACTTGTAGGCGGCGAAGGCCTTCGAGAAGGCCTGGGGGTCCTGGAGGATCGAGCTGCAGGTCGCGTCGGCGGAGGGCTTGGTGCCGCCGGGGCACTGCTTGTCGCGGGTGGCGGACCACATGGAGAGCCAGCCGATCCCCTTCGACTTGGCGAAGTCCACGAGCTGGGTGGCGTCGTCGACCTTGAAGATCTCCGTCACCACGTCGTTGACACCGATCATCGGGGTGACGGCGACCGCCTTCCAGGCCGCGGACTCGGACAGGCCCAGAACTCCCTTGATCTGCGCCTGCGTCGCCGTCGCGGCCTGCTCGGCGTAGGTGCCCATGTCGCCGCTGTACGCCGGGCCGTAGTCCATCGCCATGATGTTGACCGTGTCGATGCCGACGCCGTTCGACTTGGCGTCGGCGAGCAGGTTCACGCCGTCCTGGGTGAGCCCCTCGGGCATCACGGGGAGGGTGAACGAGACGTCCAGGTCCGGGTGTTCGGCCTGGAGCGTGGCTATCGCCTTCGCCCGGCGCGTGTTCGCCGCCGTGTCGGGGAGCGCGCCGCCCTCGACGTCGAAGTCGACCTTCGTGAGCTTGTACGCGTCCACCACCTTCTCGTACGCCGCCGCGAGGGCGTCCGCCGAGGAGCAGTTCAGGGCCAGTTCCGAGCCGGCCGCGCCGCCGAAGGAGACGCGGACGTCGCCGCCCTTGGCGCGCAGGGCGCCGATCTGCGCGGCGACCGCGTCCGCGCCGAGGTCCGTCACGCCGCCCCACTTGGGGGTGCAGCCGCCGCCGTCCGTGACGAAGGCGAGGTTGTAGTCCTTCACACCGGTGGCCGTCGCGGCGGCGACCAGGTCGAAGGCGGGGTAGAGGGAGGTGTCGACGTAGGGCGCGAAGCCGGCGGTGGCCGCCGTGCCGCCGTCGGTGGACTCCGAGGGCGAGGCGGTGGGACTCGCGGTCTGGGAGGGGGTGGCCGTGGGAGTCGCGGTGGGTTTCGGCGTCCCAGTCTCCGTCCCCGTCTCCGTCTCCGTCGGGCGGCCGGTCGGTTCCGGGGTCGCTCCGTCGTCGACCGAGCACTTGGCGTCGTCGATGAGACAGCCGGTGGGGGTGCCGGAGCCGTTCACCACGAAGCCGACCGTCACCGACTCGCCCTTGGCCAGCCCGTCCTTGTCCCAGGCGGGAGGCTTCACGGTGACGTGCCGGCCGCTCACGCTCGACTCGCCGTTCCACAGGGAGCCCAGTTCGGCCCCGGACGGCAGGTCGAACTCCAGCGTCCAGTCCGTCTTCGCCGCGCCGGTGTCGTTGGTGACGACGTACTGCGCGGTGTACCCGGTCGACCAGTCGCTGGTCCTGGTGTAGGCGGCGCCGACCCCGGCCGCCTGCGCCGTACCGGAGAACACGAGGGCTCCACCGCCGACCACGGCCGCGGCGACCACGCCTCCGATCGCCTTGTTCCTGCCGTTGACCGTGCGCCGATGGGTGCTCATCGCGTGCCTGCCTTCGCTGTTCCGGGAGTCCCCGAGGGGGTCACGGGAGGGGGGTGGGGTGCGGCAGCACGCTAGCGAGCCGGAAACGGGCAAACGGCCTGATCCGGACGGGGGTTGGGGATCTTAGGGTGCGCTTAAGGAAGGGATCGGGACCGGTTAAAGGTCGAGACCAATTTGGCCGATCGGCGGCGGCGCACCGAGCCCCGGTGACCTCGCCTCTCCGGCTCCCGGCCGTCGAGCTGGATCCAGATCCGCACCTCGGTCCCACCCAGGACGGAGCGCCCGATCCGTACGTCCCCGCCCGTCGACTCCGCGAGCCGGCGCACGATGTCGAGCCCGAGCCCGGTCGAGCCGTCGCTGCCCGATCCGCCGCCCCGTGCCATCGCAGCCTCGGGGTCGGTGATGCCCGGGCCCGCGTCCGAGACGAGCACGATGACGGCGTCCTCGCCGTTGTGCACGTCGACCGCGAAGGCCGTGCCCTCGGCCGTGTGCCGGAAGACGTTCCCGAGCAGCGCGTCGAGCGCGGCCACCAGGTCGGCGCGGGCCACGGGTATCCGTACCGGCCGGTCGACGCCGGCCACCCGCACCTTGCGCCCCTCGTCCTCCGCGAGCGCCGACCAGAAGTCCATCCGCTCCCGGACGACCTCGGCCGCGTCGCACCCGCCGCCCACGCCTATCGCCGCGGTCTGCGGCTTGGCGTCCCGGGCTGTCCGGATGATCGTGTCGACCTCGCGCTCCAGCTGCGCGACGGCGGCCCGGGTCTGCTCGGCGGCCGGCCCGTCCCCCAGCGAGGCCGCGTTCAGCCGCAGCACGGTCAGCGGCGTACGCAGCCGGTGCGAGAGGTCGGCCGCCAACTCCCGCTCGTTCGCGAGCAGTTGGACGACCTGGTCGGCCATGGAGTTGAAGGCGACCGCCGCGAGCCGCAGTTCGGTCGGCCCCTCCTCGGGCACCCGGGCGCCCAGCTTCCCCTCCCCCAGTTCGTGCGCGCTCTCCACCAGTCGCCGGGCGGGCTTCACCATCCGCACGCCGAGCCGGTCGGCCACCGCCACCGAGCCGAAGATGAGCGCGATGCCGACCCCGGCGAGCACGGCCCAGGCCGTGGCCACGCCGTTGGTGACGTCCGACTCCGGCACGTACACCTCGACGACGGCGATCTTGCCCGAGCTCAGCGCGACGGGCTGGAGCAGCGTGGAGCCGCCGGAGACCTCCGCGGTGGAGGCCCGGCCCAGCTTCCGGGTGGTGGCGATGTCCTTGCCGACGGCGCGCTGCCGCCCGAGGTCGACCGCCTCCACCCCGTCGCTCGCGGGTATGTGGACGGCCATCCCCGCGTCCGAGCCCGCCGAGGCGACGACCCGCTCCAGCTGGCCCCGGTCGGTGGTGATGGAGAGGGCGGGGGCGATGGCCGCGGCCTCCCGCTCGGCGTTCGAGAACGCGCGGTCCCTCGCCATCTCCCTGATGACCAGCCCGAGCGGCACCGCGAAGGCCACCACGACCATGGTGGTGACGGCAACACAGACCTTGACCAGTGCCCATCTCATCGCGGCGGCTCCATGCCCGACGGCCCTGGCGGCTCCAGCTTCACCCCGACCCCGCGCAGGGTGTGCAGATAGCGCGGGCGGGCCGCCGTCTCGCCCAGCTTCCGTCGCAGCCAGGACAGATGGACGTCGATGGTCTGGTCGTCCCCGTACGACTGCTGCCACACCTCGGCGAGCAGTTCCTTGCGGGCCACGACGACCCCGGGCCGTCCGGCGAGGAAGGCCAGCAGGTCGAACTCGCGCCGGGTCAGATCGAGTCGTACGCCGTCCAGCTCGGCCTGGCGGCGCAGCGGGTCGATGGACAGACCGCCGACGCGGATCTCCGGCGACGGCGGGGCCTCCCCGGCCGAGGACCGGGCGCGGCGCAGCACCGCCGCCATGCGTGCCGCCAGGTGCTCGACCGAGAACGGCTTGGTCAGATAGTCGTCCGCGCCGTCGTTCAGCAGCCGCACGATCTCCGTCTCGTCGTCCCTCGCGGTCGCGACGATCACGGGCACGTCGGTGATGCCGCGCAGCATCTTCAGCGCCTCCGACCCGTCCAGGTCGGGCAGGCCGAGATCCAGGATCACGACGTCGAAACGGAAATGGGCGACCTCGCGCAGCGCCTCAAGTGCCGTACCGACACTGCGCACCGTGTGCGCGGCCTCGGTCAGATGCCGGATGAGGGCCGAGCGCACGAACTGGTCGTCCTCGACCACGAGCACACTTGCCATGGCCCGCACCGTACGCCATACGGGCTGGGCCGGTCCGGGGCCTGTGGATAACCGTCCGGGCAGCATCGACAGGGGACATGCGTGGGGCGCGTGGGGCAGTATGGCCCGCGATGCTCAGAGGACTCGTACACGGCTTGGCTTGGTCGCTCGCCACGGGCGCGGCGGTCACGCTGTCGTGGTGGGGTGTCCACACGGTGATGGCGGGGACGGCGTACGACCCGCCGCGCGCGCTGCCGATCACGGCCGAAGGGGCGACCGAGCAGGGCGCGAAGCCGCTTGCCTCCTCCACCAGTCGGCCCGAGTCCGGGCCCGGGCCGTCGAAGAGCCGCGAGCCGAGTGCGGGGCGTTCGCCCTCCGCCCCCGCTTCGTCCTCGCCCCCTTCCTCGCCTTCGCCCTCGAAGTCGACGGGTGCCACTTCTGGCGCGGGTGCCTCGGGTGAAGTGAAGAGTTACGACACCGATGGGGGCCGGGTCGTGTTCGACCTCGGCACGTCGTACGCGTCGCTGGTGTCCGCGACACCCGCGTCCGGGTGGTCGATGCAGGTGTGGAAGACCGAGACGTGGATTCGGGTGGAGTTCTCGGCGGGGGCGGATCGGGTCTCGGTGTTCTGTACGTGGCATGACTCTGCGCCGCGGGTTTCTATCAACGATTACTGAGTGATCTGCGGAGCTCGTTGTTCGTCTGCGGGTGCGCTTGGGCTGGTCGCTCCCCCACTCTCGGCTTCGCTCGAGCGGGGGGACCCCCATCGCGGCGGAGCCGCACAATGTCACAGCCCCGCGCCCCTGAAGGGCGCGTTCGTCCCCCTTGGTCGAAATGGTTGCCGGGACATTCCTACCGAAAAACCGACGGCGGGGGCGCTGGTGAAGCGACCGCCGCCGCGTCCGTGACCGGGGCTGCTCCGCCGGTGAAGTCTCGCAGTGACTTGCCGTGTTCGACTCTTGCCGGGTGGGGGTCGGAGGCGGCGCGGCGGGTCAGTTCGGGTACGGGGAGGGGGACGGCCGAGGCGACCAGGACGGCGTTGCCGAATCGTTTGCCGCGCAGGACCGTCGGGTCGGCGATGAGGGCGAGTTCGGGGAAGACCCCGGCGGCGGTGGCGATCTGGCCGCGCAGGTGCGCGAGGGGCGGACCGTCTGCGAGGTTGGCGGCGTACATGCCACCGGCGTTGACGACCCGGCGGACGTCGGTGAGGAACTCGCCCGACGTCAGGTGCGCGGGGGTCCGTGCCCCGCTGAACACGTCCGCGATGACCAGGTCCGCCCAGCCGTCCGGCACCTTGGCGAGCCCTTCGCGCGCGTCGACGGAACGTAGGCGGATCCGGGCGTTCGGGTCCAACGGCAGTTCGCGGCGGACCAGTTGGACGAGCGCCGCGTCACGTTCGACGACCTGCTGGGTGGAGCGGGGCCGGGTGGCGGCCACGTACCGGGCGAGGGTGAAGGCACCCCCGCCGAGATGCACGACCTGTACGGGCCTGCCGGGCGGGGCGACGAGATCGATGACGTGCCCGAGCCGGCGCTGGTACTCGAAGCTCAGGTAGGAGGGGTCGTCGAGGTCGACGTGCGACTGCGGGGCCCCGTCGATGAGCAGCGTCCAGGCGCGCACCCGATCCCGGTCGGGCATGAGCTCGGCAAGCCCCCCGTCCACACTCTCGACGACGGCCGAAGCAGCAACACGTCTGTCACCGCCCCGCTTGTCGTCCGCCCGCTTGTTCTTAGCCCTCGCCATCCCCCCATTATCGACGGCCCCAGACAGTCCGGCTCAGCGACAGCAGACCCCGTGCCTTTAAGGGGCGCGGGGAACTGCGCGACCAGCCCCCACGGGCCCGCAGACAAATAGGAACCGCAAGCCCCCCGAACCCCCCGCCAAACCTCAACGGCAGTTGTCCGCAGCCTCGATCAGACGAGCCGCCTCCCCCAACGCGGCCCGCAGAACCGCAGGATCCGTCGCCAGGTCCGCCTCCCCGGGGGGAAGCAGCCAGTCCGACCCCTCGACCGGCGGCTCCGGCGCCAGCCGAAGACCCCGCCCGTCGGTCTGCGTACACGTACTGCCCGGGACGTCCCAGGCAGAAGCCGTCCCCGACGGCACCAAAAAGCCGAGCGTGTCGCAACTGTCGTCGTGCAGGACGGGACCGACGGCCTCCGCCGACGCACCGCGCCGCAGGATGTCGACCGCCTCCAGCCCCTGCCGAGCGGGGACGGTCACGAGATCACAAGGATCGACGCTCTGCCTGCTCTCCATCCTGGCCTCCACCACGGAACCCCTCCTCGATCGGGCACACCGCATGGTTCAACGCCACCCGGCGTCAACGGCTACGGCGAAACTCGGCCGCAAAGGATGGCAGTTCATGGCAGATCAGGGATGAGATATCCGTTTTGTAGCCAAACTCCGCGTGGTGGTCTCATCACAGCGGGTACGTTCGTGCCCGCCGGAAACACAGGTGCGGCTCGGTCGACAACATGATCAACTCGCCCTGAATCCGGCATGGTTCGACGGTTCGTGAGAGAGGGCCCGGCCATGGCGTCGTCACCGATGACCTCGTCGTCCCAGTCACCTCGGCCGGCGCGGCCGAATCTCGCCTTCCGGCGGCTGCGCGGTCAGCGCTCGCCTGGCGAGTTCGCCGCGGCGGTGCGACGGGCCGCCCGGGAGATCGACGAGCAGGTCAGCTGCGACGCGCGCTACATCGGGCGGGTCGAAGCGGGAGAGATCCGGTGTCCCAACTACGCGTACGAGCGGGTGTTCCTGCACATGTTCCCCGGCCGGACGCTGACGGACCTGGGTTTCGTGCCCCGTTCGGCGGTACGCGGCCGGGGGGCGCGCACCTTCGAGGAGGCGCCCGACCCGCGCACCACGAGCCCGATGTACGCCCCGCATGAGACGGACGGGGCGTACGAGCCGTATGACACCACGTACGGCACGCACGAACCGAACGACCGGTATGACCCGCACGCGATCGACGACCAGAACCACGAGGAGAGCGACGTGCAACGTCGCGCATTCATGAGCGGCGGTACCGCCACCGTGGCGGCCGCCTCACTGAGCCCCATAGGGCTCGCCTTCAGCGGCGCTGCCGCAGCCGCGGACCGTTCCGTGCGCCGGGCCGGCGAGGCCGAGGCGGGAGCACTGGAAGAGGCCGTACGCAAGATCCGGCTGCTGGACGACCGGCACGGCGCCGACGGGCTGTACCGCAGGGCGTCGACTCCGCTGCGGGCCGCGTACGCCCTGCTGGACGCGGGCGCCGCGCGGCAGACGACCGCCGAGCGGCTGCACACGGGGGCCGGTGAACTGGCCATCTCCGTGGGCTGGCTGGCACACGACTCGGGGCGTTTCGAGGACGCGCGTTCGCACTACGCGGAGGCGCTCGCGACCGCCCGGGTGGCCGGGGACCCGGCCCTGGAGGCGCACGCCTTCTGCAACACGTCCTTCCTCGCGCGGGACGCGGGGCGCCCGCGCGAGGCGGTGCGGGCTGCCCAGGCGGCCCAGTTCGCGGCGCGTCCGCTGGGCTCGGCGCGGCTGCTGTCGCTCCTGTCGCTGCGCGAGGCGGGCGGCTGGGCGGGGCTCGCCGACCGCAGAGGCTGCGAACAGGCGCTGACCAGAGCGCAGGCGCTGTACGGGCGCGGCCCCTGTGACGCCGATCCGGAGTGGATGAGCTTCTACGGAGACGCCGAGTTGGCCGGTCTGGAGGCCCAGTGCTGGTCGACGCTGGGCGACTGGTCGCGGGCGGCCCATCAGGCGCGGCGCGCGACCCGGCTCCAGGACCCGCACTTCACCCGCAACCTCGCGCTCTACACGGCCGAGCTGGCCGACGACCTGGCCCGCGCCGGGCACCCCGACGAGGCGGCCGCGGCCGGACTGCGCGTCCTGGACCTGCTGGACGAGGTCCAGTCGTCCCGCGTGCAGACGATGCTGGCGGGGACGGCCCGGGTACTGCTGCCGCACCGCCGCGCGTCGGGGGTGTCGGACTTCCTGGAACGGCACGGGGCGCTGCCGCGACCGGCCTGAGCGGGTGCGCTCCGCGGGGGCCTTGTGACATGGCTGCAGGCCGGTGGGGGTTGATCGCGCAGTTCCCCGCGCCCCTCAAGGGCCCGGGTGCCGCAGCCGGACTACGCCGCCAGGTGGGCGCAGTCGTTCCAGGTTTCGATCGCGGGCTCTCCGTAGGCCCAGCCCAGGACCGAGAGGGACGTCGGGTTGAGGCGGATACGGGCCGCGAACCCGATGTCCAGGCCGAGCCAGCGGGCGCCGATGGAGCGCAGGATGTGTCCGTGGGCGAAGACCAGTACGTCACGGTCGGCGGAGCGGGCCCACTCGACGATCTCGTCCGCGCGCGCGGAGACCTCGGCGAGGGTCTCGCCCCGGGGCACCCCGTCCCGCCAGATCAGCCAGTCGGGGCGGCCGGCCCGGATCTCGTCGGGGGTCATGCCCTCGTACGCGCCGTAGTCCCACTCCATGAGGGTGTCCCAGGGGGTCGCCCGGTCGCCGAACCCGGCGAGTTCGCAGGTCTCACGCGCGCGTGCCAGCGGACTCGTACGGACCTCCACCCCGGGCAGGCCGTCCAGCGGCGCCCTGTGCAGGCGCTCTCCGAGCAGTTTGGCGCCGCGCCTACCCTCCTCCAGGAGGGGGATGTCGGTCCGGCCGGTGTGCTTGCCGGACAGTGACCATTCCGTCTGTCCGTGCCGGGCCAGAAGGAAACGCGGTGCCATGGAAGGGGCCTTTCGGGGAAGATCGAGCGGTGAACCGCAGGCGAACGAGGGGTGGATCACTCCATCATCGCTCACTCACAGACTGAGCAACCCGCTGGGCGATCTCTGCGTCTATGACCACCAGGGGGCGCGGCCACGGGGGACGCGCGCAGAACGTAAATTGGGCCAGGTCATTGCGGCCGGGGAAGTAGAAGGGGGAGGGATCGGATGTTGCGGACCGATGCACCGAGCACCGAGGCGGCACCACGTTCCCGCCTCCGCTGGTGGACCGAGCTGCCACTGATCCTGCTGGTGTACGGGGCGTACTCGGCGGGCCGGCTCCTCGCGCGCGGGGACGTGACCACCGCCGTCGACCACGGTCTGGCGATCCTGCGCGTCGAGAAGGTCCTCTTCCTCAACGCCGAGCACCCGCTGAACCGTCTCTTCACACGCGAGCCCTGGATCGGCATACCGGCCGACTTCTGGTACGCGTCGCTGCACTACATGGTCACGCCGGCCGTCCTGGTCTGGCTCTTCCGGTCCCGTGCCGTGCGCTACAGGGCGGCCAGGACCTGGCTGATGACGTCCACGTTCATCGGTCTGATCGGTTTCACGCTGCTGCCGACCTCCCCGCCGCGGCTGCTGTCCGCGAGCTACGGGTTCGTCGACACCATGGCCCAGTACAGCGACTACGGCTGGTGGGGCGGCGAGGCGAGCGCACCGCGCGGGCTCGGCGGGATGACGAACCAGTACGCCGCGATGCCGAGCCTGCACTGCGGCTGGGCGCTGTGGTGCGGCGTGATGCTCTGGATGTACGGCGGCACGCGGCTCACCAAGGTCGCGGCGGTCCTGTACCCGTTGATCACCACGATCGTGGTGATGGGCACCGCCAACCACTACTTCCTCGACGCGGTCGCGGGCTTCGTCGTGATGGGGATCGGCTTCCTGCTGACCCGGCCGGTGCTGCGGCTCGCGGACACGCTCCGGGCGCGGCTCGGGATCCGGCCCTTCGCACCGGCCTCCGGGGGCTCCACAGGCGCCTCGCACGGCGCAGGTTCCTCAATTGTCAGTGCGGGGTGCCAGACTTCGGCGGGTGAGCGAATTCCCCGACAGCGCAAGGTCCCAGCCGTCCCGGGTACCGCCGAGCCGGGAGCCCCTGCGGGAGCCGAACCGGGAGCGAGTCCCCCCGGCGCGGAGGACGGGGCTCCGGCAGCGGCTCGCTGAGCTGCGCGGCCCCGCGGTCCCGCCGCAGCCGCTCGACGCGCGCGCCCTCGCGGCACTCGCCGCGAACCCGGGGTGCAAGCGGCGCGCGATCCTCGACGGGGCGGGGGTGAACAAGGCGGCACTTGCGAGCGCGCTCGGCTCGCCGTCGGCCTTCGGCCAGTCGCAGTTCGCGTTCATGCGGGGCAACGCCTTCGAGGCGCGCGTCAAGGCCGACGGCGGCGCGGAGCTGCTGCGGCTCGTGCACGAGAAGCTGGACGCGGGGGCCGTGCCGCCCACCGCCGGCGCCGTTCCCGACCTGTCCGCCGTGGGCCCCGAGGGACGCACGGCGCGTACGGCCCTGGCGCTGCGCGAGGCCACCGAGGCAGGGGTCTGGACCCTGCTCGACCACCCCCTGCTCGCCCTGGACGTCGCGGGCTCCCCCGCCTTCCTGGAGCCGGACGCGGTGGTCGTGCATCCCGACGGGAGCTGGACCGTCGTCGAGATCAAGTCCTTCCCGATGCTGGACGGTTCGGCGGACGCGGCGAAGGTGGGCGCGGCCGCCCGTCAGGCCGCGGTGTACGTCCTGGCCCTGGAGCGGGTCGCGGCCCGGCTTGCTGCCACACCCGAGGTCCGGCACACGGTGCTGCTGGTCTGCCCGAAGGACTTCTCCAACCTCCCCACAGCGTCCGCCGTCGACGTCCGCAAGCAGCGCTCGGTCACCCGCCGCCAGCTGGACCGCCTCACCCGCATCGAGGACATCGCCGACCTGCTCCCCGAGGGCACCTGCTTCTCCCCCGACCTCCCCACCGCCGACCTGACGACCGCGGTGGAATCGGTCCCGGCGACCTACGCCCCCGAGTGCCTCTCCGCCTGCGAACTCGCCTTCCACTGCCGCGACCACTCCCGAGCGGAGGGCGCGGTGACCTCCCTCGGCCGCTCCCTCCGCGCCGAGCTGGGCGGCCTGACGACGATCACCGACGTCCTGTCGGCAGCCCGCGGCGAAACCGGCGACCCGACCGACCCGGCAGTCGCAGCCCTGCGCAGAGCGGCCCAACTCCGAGCCGAGGCACTGGGCGACCGGACGGGATCCCTGATCGGCGGAGAGCAGCAACTGGCCGAGGCACCGGGACACACGACGTGCTGAGTCCCTTCGCCCCCGCCCCCGCAGGGGGCGCGGGGAACTGCGCACCCAGCCCCCACACACCCGCAGCAAGGACTCGACACCGCGCGGAGCGCCCCGCAAGGGGCGCGGGGAACTGCGCGAGCACCCCCCACACACCCGCACGTACAACACGACCCCGACTTCTGAGGGGCGCGGGGAACCGCGCGACAGGCCCCCACCGCCCCGCAGCCAGAACACAACCCCCACACACCAACCCGCACCACTCGGCGAGCCCCTCCCAGGAGGCAGCCCCATGTCCCTGATCACCACCCTCGCCCGCCTGGAAGCCGTGGACACCGGCCGAGCCCAGCCCCTGGCCACCACCCGCCACCGCCACCTCTCCCCGCACCCCCTCGTCTTCGTCCCGCTCACCACCGCAGGAGAAGCCGGGGCCCCGCTGGGGGCACTGGTCGGCACGGACCGCGAAACCCCCCGCCTTCTCGTCGTCCCCCAGCCCCGCGACCGCGACCTCCGCTTCGCGTTCCTCGCCGAGCTGGCGGACATCGTCCTGCCGTACATCGACGCGTACGCAGCGGACGTCGAGGCGGCGGAGCGCAACGAGACCGACCCGGAGACGGGCAAGCGGGTCAAGGTGGAGGTCGAACTGTGCTCGGACGCCCCGCAGTTGATCGTCCCGAGCCGCTCGGGCATCGACTTCGTACGGCTGCTCGGCCGCTCCATGCGCTTCCGCCGGACCGCCGAGCAGGACCCGGAGACACCGCACCCGGCACCCCCGCGCGTACCGCTGCTCGGCCGGTGGCTGACGCACTACGGCGAGCGTTCCCGCGTACCCGGCTCCTCGCTCCTCCTCGCACTCACCGACGTCCTGTCCCGGCACTGGGCGACCGGACAGTCGAGCCTGGAGGACCAGCACCTCGGGGCGCTGCTCGCCTGGATCGACCCGCCGCAGGGCGAGTCCGGCGCCGAGGCCGCGCTGCGGGCCGAGCTGCGGCGGGACGGCAGGGGACAGCTCCTCTGCCCGCCGGCCGGGCCCGCCACCGACCCGGCGTTCGACAACAAACTGCTCGCCCCGGCCATCGAGCGCTACGACCGCGCGCGTACGGCACTCGCGGCGGCCGAGGACGGCATCGAGGCGGACGACCGGCTCGGTGAACTCACGGCCGCCGAGCGGCAGATCCGCGACCTCGTGGAGAGCCGCACCCGGCCCACCTGGGACGCGGTGTGGCGCGGCCTCGACCTGCTGCGCACGCTGCCCGAGGGCGCCCACACGGCCGACCGGTGGACCCGGGACCGCTGGTCGTTCACGGGTCACCGGGACCGGGTCCTGGCCGGCGAGCCCCCGCAGCCGCGCCGCGACGACGCGGTCACGGCGGCGAACAAACTCGCCACGCGCGAGCGCGAACAGGCCCGTCTGGAGGCCCAGGAGGCCCTCGACGACCCGCTCGTCATGGCCGGCCGGCGGCTCGCGGGCGAGGCCTTCGCGGGCGAGGTCACGGATGTCGTGATGGCGTACAGCGAGGGCAGGCGGCCCAGCCCGCGCCCCCTCGTGACCGTCCGCACGGACGACCGGCCGCACTTCGGCGAGCGCGCCAAGGTCTACCGCTCGCTCGGCGGAAAGCCGCAGGCGGCGGAGTTCGTCGAGTACGTCCGGTCCGAGGGCGAGGGCACCCCCGATGCCCAGGGCCATGCCCTCGGCTCCCTGGTCGTGCTGCGCGTGGTCGACAAGATGGGCCGCGGCAAGGAGCCCGAGACCGGATCCGTACCGGAGAAGGGCGACCTCGTCTGCTTCACGCTGTTCGAGCACGAGCAGCGGGGCGGTGCGAAGCTGCCGGACCCGGAGGAGACGCCGTGGACGCACGGCGGGCCGCCAGGTGAGACCGATGCCGCCGCCCCGCAACTCGAGGTGCAGCCCGACGCCGTGACCGAAGAGGACGTCCTGTGACCACCGTGTTCGATCCGGGCGCCGAGGCCGCCCACGCCACCGACGCGATCCTGCGCGACACCCTCCACGGGACGTCCCGCGGTGTCGTGGTCGACTCCCCGCCCGGCGCCGGCAAGTCCACGCTCGTCGTGCGGGCCGCACTCGAACTGGCCGAGGCGGGACGCCCGTTGATGGTCATCGCGCAGACGAACGCGCAGGTCGACGACCTGGTGCTGCGGCTCGCCGAGAAGAACCCCGAGCTGCCCGTCGGCCGACTGCACAGCAGCGACGCGGACCCGTACGACAAGGCGCTCGACGACCTGCGACACGTCCGCAAGTCGGCGAAGGCCGGGGACCTGGCCGGGCTCGACGTCGTCATCTCGACGGCCGCGAAGTGGGCGCACGTCAAGGGCGTCGAGCCGTGGCGGCACGCGATCGTCGACGAGGCGTACCAGATGCGGTCGGACGCGCTGCTGGCCGTGGCCGGGCTGTTCGAGCGGGCGCTCTTCGTGGGCGACCCGGGCCAGCTGGACCCGTTCGCGATCGTCGGCAGCGAGCAGTGGGCGGGCCTGTCGTACGACCCCTCGGCCTCCGCCGTCACGACGCTCCTCGCCCACAACCCGGAGCTGCCGCAGCACCGCCTCCCCGTCTCCTGGCGGCTCCCGGCGTCGGCGGCGCCGCTGGTCTCGCACGCGTTCTACCCCTTCACGCCGTTCCGCAGCGGCACGGGGCACGGCGACCGCCACCTCGCCTTCGCCGTCCCGTCGGACGGTTCGGGCCCCGACCGGGTCATCGACGAGGCGGCGGAATCGGGCTGGGGCCTGCTGGAACTGCCCGCCCGGAACACCCCGCGCACGGACCCGGAGGCGATCCAGGCGCTCGCCCAGGTCGTACGCCGCCTCCTGGACCGGGGCGGCGCGGCGACCTCGGAGCGCGCCCCCGGCCCGGCCCCGCTGACGGCCGACCGCATCGCCGTCGGCACCGCACACCGCGACCAGGCGGCGGCCGTCCGTACGGCCCTGGCGGAGCTGGGCGTCACGGACGTGACCGTGGACACCGCGAACCGCCTCCAGGGCCGCGAGTACGACGTGACGGTCGTCCTGCACCCCCTGTCGGGCCGCCCCGACGCGACGGCCTTCCACCTCGAAACGGGCCGCCTGTGCGTCCTGGCCTCCCGCCACCGCCACGCCTGCATCGTCGTCTGCCGCGCGGGCGTCACCGACCTCCTCGACGACCACCCGTCCACGGAACCGGTCCAGCTCGGCGTCACGGTGAAGTTCCCGGACGGCTGGGAGGCGAACCACGCGGTGCTCTCTCATCTGTCGGAGCACCGAGTGGCCTGGCAACCGTGATCGGCCCGCCCCGAACACCTGGACAACAGTCACCCGCCTCAACACCGCCCCACTCGCCGGACGGGGAGTCGTGAGGGAGCGCGAAGGGTAGGAGAGAGCGTGCATCAGGGCCGGTCAGCCGCGCCCCGAGGCACTCTTGCGCAGTCAAGGGACAATGGACGGTGGCCCACCAACAAGGACGGGCCGACCACCGTACGAGGAGGAGAAGTCATGGCGGAGCCCACGCCGCGTCGGAACGAGCCGCGGCTTCGCCCCGCGCCGCTGCTCTTCGAGCCCGCGGAGGCTGCTGCCGATCCCGAGCACTTTTTCGACCTGGAATCGATCGAGGATCCCCGGGCGCTGCTGGACCGCGCCACCGAGCTGACCCTCGCGTTCCGCGCGGCCACCGACCGGGCGGTCGAGTTCCAGGCGATGGCCGCCGCACAGCTCGCCGATCCCCGCCGGTTCGACCGGCTGACGCCCGCGGCGATCGCCGAACGGGCCGAGTGGACCGAGGACTACGCGAAGAAGATGGTCGAGTTCGGCCGCGAACTGCTGCGCGGCGCGGACGCCGAGGGGTACGCCGACCCGGTCTGAGCGTCGGCGTCGACCGCACCGGCCGCGAGCGGTCAGGCGGCGCGCGGACACCGTAGGCAGGCGGGACACCCGGCCGGGCCCACGAACCCGGCCGCCGAGCCCACCGCTCAAGCCGTACGGGCAACCGGCCCCCGGACAGCCGTGCGTGAACCGCGCGGCAGCCGCGCATCCAAGCCACGCCCAGCCGAAAACAACCCCTGGCATATGCCAGGCGGGCAAGATACCTCACCCCGCGCCCCGCTGTCCCCCATTCCCGCAACCCTCATGGACGGGCCGCTCACCCCCGGTAGCTCTAGATGACATGAGCAGCGATCGGAACCCGGTAAGCATCGTCCCCGACAGCCCCGGCTCGGGCCCCGGCCTCGACACAGGCCCCGGCGCCGTCGAAACGCGCCCCGACCGGTTCGACGTCTCGGGGGTCACCTCCGAGGGCGCCGCCTGGCTCGCCTCGACAGGCACGTACCCGCGCAGCACGCTCGCCTTCTGGGAGGACCGGCCCGCCGCCCCGGTCGTCCTGTCCTGCGGCTTCGTCTTCGACGTCGTCAACGCGCCCGCGATCTTCGGCCGCCGCATGCTGGACCGACTGTGGGACGAGGGGCCGGGATCGGGCCCCGTGGCCACCTACCGGGGCCGGATGCTCCTGTTCGCCGCGCCCGGCACCGCACAGCGTCTGCCCGCACTCCTGGAGTGGGAGGAGTGGGGCTCGGGCGGCGCATCCGGGCGGACCCGGACCGTCCCCCCGCTCCTCTGCCACGGCACCGGTGACGCGGTGACGGTCCCGCCCCCCACCCCGACCGTCCCGGCCGCTCCCCGCACAGGCTCCCGCCCCCCTGCCGAATCCCGCTGGCTGGTCGCTCCCGACACCCGTCATCCCTGGCTGCCGACCCCGGCGATCCTGCTCTGGGCGGCGATACGAGCTGCCCGGTCAGCGGCCCGCCGACGCGTCCCCGAGCCCTCCCCCGAGGCCCCGATATCGATTTTTCCTCCCGCCGATCAGGATGCTAAGGTCTACGACGTCAGCAAGCGCCGCTAGCTCAGTTGGTTAGAGCAGCTGACTCTTAATCAGCGGGTCCGGGGTTCGAGTCCCTGGCGGCGCACAGACGGTGAAAGGCCCCTCGCGAGAGCGAGGGGCCTTTCACGTGCTTCCGTACACCCGACGAGACGCTCAACTCCCGGTCGAGATCGTCACCGTCCACGCCCCCGAAGCCGTCCGGTCCTCCACCTCGACGCGTACGTTCTCGCCCGGCACGGTGAAGCTCTCCCCGAGCCCGACCGGCGCGTCGGCGAGCGGCGGATAGACCGAGTCCTCCCAGCAGGTCGCAGACGAGGGGTGCGCGTCGACGACCTCGACCGGGCCGCCGCCGGACTGGGTCCCGCCGCGGATGCGGTAGACGAGTACTCCCTGTGAGCAGACCGCCGCGTCGTTGCCGACCGGCCCGCGCGCCTCGAAGGCGACCGCGGTGTCCCGCCCGGTCCGCACCACCGCCAGTTTCGTCCCGTTCCCGGACCCGAATCCCATGCCCTCCGACTCCGGCCCGACACCGGGAACACCCACCCTCTCGAAGACCCCCGAACCCGCCGCGGCCACCCCGGGCCCCGCCCCCAGAGGCTCCAGCGTCAGCCGCGCACCCCGTCCGCCCGCGTCCCGAACACACGCCACCTGGCGTGTTTCCAGCCACCCGAGTTTCCACTTGTGCCAGCCGAACAGGTCGGGCGCCAGGCCGAACTGGCTGCCCATGAGGTCCCAGTCGCCGACGTACGTGTCCCAGTCGCCCTTGCCGTCGGAGGGGCGGTGGTAGAGGTCGGGCAGGTCGAAGACGTGTCCGGTCTCGTGGGCCAGGACCAGCCGGTCGGGCGGATGCTTCTCGAAGACCGTGACGGCCCGGCGGATGTCCTTCCCGTCGGCCCGCAGCGGCGTGTCCATGTTCACCACCTTCGTCGCGTCCGAGTCCACGCCGGGCGCGTCCGGGTCGGCGACGAAGTAGACGATGTCGTAGCGGGAGAAGTCGACCCGGTCGTCCGCCGCGGCGAGGGCGTCGCGCAGATACGCCGAGCGCGCCGCCGCGCTCCAGTCGCGCTGTATGGCGTACGAGGTGGAGGCCCGCGGCATCCGGATCCACTCCCTGAGCGGGTGTGGGCGGAGCTGGAACCTGCCGTACGAGGCCCGTTCGAAGAAGCGGCTGGTGGCGGGGAAGTAGTCGGCCGTCAGCTCGTCCGGCGTGGTCAGCGGGTCGGCGTCCGGGAAGGAGAGGAAGACCATCACCGCGTCGAGACGTCTGGTGGGGCGCGGATAGGCGGCGTTCCAGGTGTCCAGGCCCTCCGAGTGGTGCGCCTCGGTGCGCTTGAGGGCGCACGGCATGGAGAGCGGGACGGCGACCGAGGGGCCCGTCACTAGGGAGGTGGCGGCAAGGGCCGTCATGGAGGTGAACACGGCCGCGGGCGCGTGCCACCACCGTTCACGCCAGGTCCGCCCCCACCAGGCCGGTACACGCCGACCAGGACCGGGCCGACCCGATCCGGGCCTTCCGAGACCTCGCCAACGGGGTCGAACCCCGCCACGGGTGAGCCCCTTGAGGGGGAGCAGACGCGGCACGTCGACCTCCGGATGCGGAATTCGGGATACCGCACCCAGCCTGTGCCGTTTTGATCGTTTACGCCCTGTTTTTCTGAACCAAAGGAGTGAGAGGGCCGACATCCGACCGAGAACATCGGGGAGCGCCAGGGGGGCGCCAGGACGCGGCGACACCCCGAGCACTCACGGAACGTCACAAGTGATCGACCAGGGAAGGAACCCGTCCAGCTGCGGGCAGAAACGATCTGTCAGAGAGAGGGGTTCATCCGGGACACTGGACAGTAGCTGGAAGGCCCTACGGCCAACCTCTATGATCGGCACACTTTCCTGCGCGGACACGGCTAGAGCGGCCGTCCACCACCGGCCGACCCCCCGACGAGACCTGTACGACGAACGAGTGCACAGCGGGAGCGAACGGTGAGCGGAACGTCCGATGGGCAGGCGCCCGCGGTAGACCTCGTCCGGCCGGCCGTCACAGAGAGTCACATCGCGGCCTCTCGTCGCGTCGCGACCCCTCCTCACGAGGAACGGGTCCCACGCGTCGAATCCCTGGTCGCACCCCCTCTGGACCTCTCGGCGGGACTCCCCGCCGAGCTTTCCGCCGGGATGCCGGCCGACTTCCTCGCCGGATTTCCGTCCGGTCTGTCGGCGGGACTTCCGGCCCGGCTCTCGGCCGCTTCCCCGGCCGGTCCTCCGCCGCGCCCCGGGATCGACTTCGAGGCCGGCGGCCACCCCCACACAGGCACCGATCCGCGTGCCGACGCCCATCCCCACCCCCATCCCAGTGCGGGCGCCGGAGCCCGGGCCGGCACCGACACGGAGGCCGGCGCCCGTACATTCCGCGCCACTTTCGCCGCCGCTCCCCTCGCGATGGCGGTCGTGGACCGGGAGGGCCTGGTCGTCACGGCCAACGACACCCTGGCCGCACTCCTCGGCGCGGGCCCGGAAGGGCTCACCGGCCGGATCGCCGCCGACCTGGTGGACCTCGCCTCGGACGCCCGTACGTGGCACGCGTACCGCGAAGTGCTCCGCGGCCGGCAGGCCAGGCTGCGCTGCACCCGACGCCTCAAACACCCCGACGGCCACTCCCTCTGGGCCCAGGTGACGGTCAGTCCGCTGCCCGAGGAGGAGCGCGCGGTGCTGCTCTCGGTCTCCGACATCAGCGCCCGCCGCGAACTCCAGGCCCGGCTGCGCCACCTGCAGATGCACGACCCGGTGACCCGGCTGCCCAACCGCACCCTGTTCTTCGAGCGGCTGTCGGCCGCGCTGGAGGCGGAGGCGTACGAGGAGTCCGGCACCGGCCGGATCGGGCTCTGCTATCTGGACCTCGACGGGTTCAAGGCGGTCAACGACACGCTCGGCCACCGCGTCGGCGACCGGCTGCTCGCGGCCGTCGCCGAGCGGCTGACGCGCTGCGCGAACGAGGCCGGGTACGCGCGTGCGGCCACCCCGCTGGTCGCCCGGCTCGGCGGCGACGAGTTCGCGCTGCTGGTCGAGGACTCCACGGGTACGGAGCAGCTCGCGGACCTCGCCGACTCCGTACTGAAGTCCCTGCAGGTGCCGTTCGACCTGTCCGGGCAGCGGCTCTCGGTCTCGGCCTCGATCGGTGTCGTCGAGCGGCACGCGGCCGGCACCACCGCGACCGGTCTGATGCAGGCCGCCGACACGACGCTGTACTGGGCGAAGGCCGACGGCAAGTCCCGCTGGACGCTCTTCGACCCGGAGCGCAACGCCCACCGGATGACCCGCCAGGCCCTCTCCTCCACGCTCCGCCCGGCCATCGAGAAGGGCGAGTTCGCGCTGGAGTACCAGCCGCTCGTGTGCATGGAGGACGGCGGGGTGCGCGGGGTCGAGGCGCTGGTGCGATGGAACCATCCTCAGTTCGGCACACTGACGCCGAATCGGTTCATCGGACTTGCCGAAGAAGACGGTTCGATCGTGCAGCTGGGCCGCTGGGTGCTGGCCACCGCCTGCCGGCAGGCGCGCCGCTGGCAGCTGGACCATCCGGACGCGGAACCCATCTTCGTCAGCGTGAACGTGGCCGTGCGCCAGGTCTGGGACTCCGACCTGGTGGCGGACGTGGCCGCGACCCTCGCGGAGACCGGACTCGCCCCGCACCTCCTGCAACTGGAGCTCACCGAGTCCGCGGTGATGGGCTCCGCGGGCCGCCCGCTGCAGGCCCTCCAGGCCCTCAGCGACATGGGCGTACGCATCGCGATCGACGACTTCGGCACGGGCTACTCGAACCTCGCCTACCTCAGCCGGCTGCCCGTCTCGGTGCTGAAGCTCGACGGATCGTTCGTGCGCGGCTTCCAGTACGAGACCGGCGAGAACGGCGCGGGTCCGGACGCCCGGTCCAACCCGGCGGACGAGGTCATCGTCGAGGCGATGATCCAGCTCGCGCACCGGCTCGGTCTGACGGTCACCGCCGAGTGCGTGGAGACGGCGGGCCAGGCGTCACGTCTACGACGCATCGGCTGCGACACCGGCCAGGGGTGGCTCTACTCCCGGCCGGTGGCGCCGGATCGTATCTCCGCGCTGTTGACTGCGGCGGCCTGCTCTCAGGCCTGAGTCCCGCCGGTCGTGGGCAACTGGTACGCGTCCGCGATCAGTTCGTAGGAGCGCAGGCGTACGTCGCTGCTGTGGGCGTTGGCGGTGAGCATCAGCTCGTCGGCGCCCGTGCGCTTCTGGAGGTCGTCGAGGCCGGAGCGGACCTCGTCGGCGGTGCCGTGGACGACGTTCGTGTTCCAGGAGTCGACGAACTCACGCTCCATCGGGCTGAACTCGTACGCCTCGGCCTCCTCCGGGGTGGGGACCAGGCCGGGGCGGCCGGTGCGCAGGCGGACCATGTTCAGCGCGGCGGCCATGATCTGGCGGCGGGCCTCCTTCTCGTCGTCCGTCGCGAGGGCGGAGACGCCGATCAGGGCGTAGGGCGAGTCGAGCACGGCCGACGGCCGGAAGGACTCGCGGTAGAGGTCGAGCGCCGGGACCGTGTTCTGCGCCGAGAAGTGGTGCGCGAAGGCGAAGGGCAGACCGAGGGTGCCCGCGAGACGGGCGCTGAAGCCGGAGGAGCCGAGCAGCCAGATCGGCGGGCGGTGCGGGGACTGCACGCCGCCGGGGGAGGTCGCCTGGATCGGGCCCGGGACCGCGTGGATGCGGGCGTAGGGGTGGCCGGACGGGAAGTCGTCGTCCAGGAAGCGGGTGAGCTCCGCGAGCTGCTGGGGGAAGTCGTCCGCGCCCTCGTTGAGCCGCTCGGTGCGGCGGAGGGCGGCCGCGGTGGCGCCGTCCGTGCCCGGGGCGCGGCCGAGGCCCAGGTCGACGCGGCCCGGGGCCATCGCTTCGAGCGTGCCGAACTGCTCCGCGATGACCAGGGGGGCGTGGTTCGGGAGCATGACGCCGCCCGAGCCCAGGCGGATGCGGGTCGTGTGGGCGGCGAGGTGGGCGAGGATCACGGCGGGGGAGGTGGAGGCCACGCCCGGCATGGAGTGGTGTTCGGCCACCCAGTAGCGGTGGAATCCCCTGTCCTCCGCGAGGCGGGAGAGCTTGACGCTGGTGCGGAGGGCGTCCGTCGCGGTGCGGCCGGCGCCTACCGTGACCAGGTCCAGGACGGAGAGGGGTACCTGTGCGGTCCCCTTCGCCTCCGCCCGGATCTCGTCGGGTTCGCTGGGGGTGTGGTCCGGTGCCGCCACGGGGGTCCTCCTGTTTGGTACGACGCGTTGTCCGCGCCTCCCCTAACAGGAGGTTGACTCCGCTTTATTCCCTCGCCCCGCCGCCCCTACCCGTCCCGTCCTTCTGGGGCCCCGCCCCAGACCCCGTTGGGTGCGTCGTCGGGTGCGGGTGGGTGGGAGCTGGTCGCGCAGTTCCCCGCGCCCCTAAAAACCTAGGGGCGCGGGGAACTGCGCAATCTTTTAGCCCCTCCGGCGTTTGAGGAGCGGGGGTTCGGGGGCGGAGCCCCTGAGTAAGTGACGGGAATGGGTAGGGGCGGCGGGGACGAGAAAAGCCACCCCCGCCCGCCCCGTCACGCCTGGACGATCGGCTCCCTGGTGAAGAGGGCGCCGAGTTCGGGGGCGTTCACGCGGCGGTCCGTGAGGCGTAGAGCCTCCCAGACCGTGACCTGGTTGGCGGTGAGGACCGGCTTGCCGAGTTCCTTCTCCAGGGTCGGGATGTGGGAGGCCGTGTGGAGGGCCGTGTCGGGGAGGAGGACGACCTCCGCCTCCGGGCGGTCGCCCCCGCGGGCCAGGGCCAGGACTTCCGCCTCACCCCACGTACCCACCTCGGCCGCCGTGATGATCCCGGAACTGCGCACGCCGAGGACATCCAGGCCCGCGTCCGTCAGGAAGTTCCCGAAGAGAACGGCCACGTCGTCGGGGTACGTCGCCGCGATCGCGACCCGCTTCACGCCCAGCTCCCGTACGGCATGGGCGAACGCGAAGGACGTCGACGAGGCAGGAAGCCCCGCCGTCGTGGCCAGGGTGCGGACCTGATCGTGGGCACCCTCCCATCCGTAGACGAAACTGCCGCTCGTGCAGGCCCAGACCACCGCCTCGGCCCCGGACAGCCGCAGGTCCTCGATCCCGGCGGCGAGGCGTGCCGCCGAGCCCATCTCCAGCAGTGCGTCCACGCGGTGGGCGTCCTCCCCGATGTCCGTGTGGACGACCTGGAGGCGGATGTCGCTGCCAAGGAGCTGCTCCATGCGCGGGTAGTCGTCCTCGGCCGAGTGGCCCGGGTAGAGGAATCCGAGAGCCGTCATGCCCAACCTTCCTGTTCTTCCGGTAGCGCTGGTTCTGCCGGTAGCGCCGGCGGTACGGGCCGCTGTCGCGCCGACTCGTCGATCAGCGCCTGGTACGGCCCTACTGCCCGGGTACCCAGGTGACGCAGGGCAGCCCACATCGTCACCTGGTTGGCCGAGATCACCGGAATGCGCAGCTCTGCCTCCAGCTGCGGGATGACGTCGTACGTCGGGAGATTCGTACAGCTGATGAAGAGCGCGTCCGCCTGGCCACGTACGGCGTCGCGCGCCATGTCGACCACGTTGCGGTACGGGACCTTCCAGATGTGCCTGGTCAGGCCCATGTAGGCGCGGCCGGTGACCGTGATGCCCGCCTCGGCGAGGTACTCCTCCAGGGACTGGGTCACGGAGACGGTGTACGGCGTGACGAGCGCGATCCGGCGTGCGCCCAGCTCCTCCAGTGCCTCCAGGAGGGCGCCGGACGTGGTCACGGAGGGGATCTCGCCGGCCCGGGTCATGGCCTCGCACATCGCGCGCTCGCCCGGGATGCCGCCGACGAAGCTGCCGGACGTACAGGCGTACGCGACGATCTCCGGCCCGACGGCGTTCAGCGCGCGCACCGCGTCGCCGAGCGTCTCGTGCTCGCTGACCAGTCGGGCCAGGTCGAGGCTGACCTCGACGGGCACGAACGGCGTACGGGTGAGGTGGAGTGAGACCTCGTCGGGGACCCAGCGCCACAGTTCACGGTCGAGAGCGAAATCGAAGGGAGCGACGACGCCGACACCCCTTTGAGGGTGTGGTCCACCAAGGAAGGAGACGTCCATGAGCAGCCCCAAACTCAGGTCGAGCGAGCGGTGGTGACCGGCCGGGAGGCCGGGGGGACACAAGCCGGCGCATGCCGGGACGTCGGGACAGGGGAACGAACGGGACTCCGGGATTCCCACGGAAACCAGCCCTTGTTGACGAAGGTAGGTTCCGGTGCGAGCGTGGTCAATCCGCGCATCTGAGACGGCTGTGCGCCCCCGGCCAGACGGCCGGTCCCAGACGGTTCGGCCGATGTCCCGCAAGCACTCAGAGCCCGGCGTCCAGCGTCCAGACACCAGAGAAGCGGACCCTCGTTGCGAAATGGTTTCCCCCCGATGACCTCTGCCACGCCCTCGAACCTGGCCGAAAAGACAACCCTCCTGGTGCTCGACACCGACCCGCCGCCCCGGCTCGGCCGGCTCACCGGCCGGGTGCGCGTCGAGCACGCCGACGAGTCGTCGCTGGCCGCGCTCCTGCCCACCGCCGACGTCCTGCTGGTCTGGGACTTCGCCTCGCACGCCGTACGCCGGGCCTGGCCCGGCGAGGGCCCGCGGCCGCGCTGGGTGCACACGGCGAGCGCGGGCGTGGACCACCTGATGTGCCCCGAACTCGCCGCGTCCGACACGCTGGTGACGAACGCGCGCGGTGTCTTCGACCAGCCCATCGCGGAGTACGTGGCCGCGCTCGTCCTCGCCATGGCCAAGGACCTGCCGCGCACCTGGGACTTGCAGCGGGCCCGGGAGTGGCGGCACCGCGAGTCCCAGCGGATCGCCGGAAACCGCGCGTGCGTGGTCGGTTCCGGGCCGATCGGGCGCGCGATCGAGCGGACGCTCAGGGCGCTCGGTATGACGACGGCGCTCGTCGGACGCGCCGCGCGCGAGGGCGTGCACGGCCCGGAGGACCTCGACCGGCTGATGGCGCGCGCCGACTGGGTGGTGTCCGCGGCGCCGCTCACCGATGACACGCACGGGATGTTCGACGCGCGGCGTTTTGGACTGATGCAGCCGTCGGCACGCTTCGTGAACGTCGGTCGCGGGCAGCTTGTGATCGAGGAAGCGCTGGCCGAGGCTCTCGCGAGCCGCTGGATCGCGGGGGCGGCGCTCGACGTCTTCGAGCACGAACCGCTGGGCCCCGACAGCCCGTTGTGGGAGGCCCCGGGTCTCATCGTGTCGCCGCACATGAGCGGGGACACGGTGGGCTGGCGGGACGAACTCGGTTCGCAGTTCGTGGAGTTGTACGAGCTCTGGGAGACGGGAGAGCCGCTGCCGAACGTCGTCGACAAACAGCGTGGATACGTACCTGGCCACTGAAACACGCCACTGAAGCACGTTGGAGGGGCGGATGACCGAGCTCACCGAGCTGACCGCTGTACGACTCGTCGAGGGATACCGCAAGGGCGAATTCAGCCCCGTGGACGTGGTGCGGGCCGCGCTGCGCAGGGCCGAGGAGGTCCAGCCCGCGGTGAACGCGTTCGTACGCGTCGAGGCGGACGAGGCCCTCGCGCAGGCCCGGGAGTCGGCCGGGCGATGGCAACGCGGTGAGCCGGCCGGGCTGGTCGACGGGGTGCCGGTCTCGGTGAAGGACATCCTGCTCATGCGCGGCGGGCCGACCCTCAAGGGCTCCAAAACGATCTCCCCGCAGGGGCGTTGGGACGAGGACGCGCCCTCCGTGGCCCGGCTGCGCGAGCACGGGGCCGTGTTCGTCGGCCGGACGACGACACCCGAGTTCGGCTGGAAGGGCGTCACCGACTCACCGCAGGCGGGGGTGACACGGAACCCGTACGACCTGTCTCGCACCTCGGGCGGGTCCAGCGGCGGCAGCGCGGCTGCCGTGGCGCTGGGCGCGGGACCGCTGTCCCTCGGTACGGACGGGGGCGGCAGCGTCCGTATCCCCGGCGCCTTCTGCGGGATCTTCGCGCTCAAGGCGACGTACGGGAGGGTGCCGCTGTATCCCGCGAGCGCGTTCGGCACGCTGGCGCACGTCGGGCCGATGACACGGGACGCCGCGGACGCGGCCCTGATGATGGACGTCATCAGCGGCCCCGACCCACGCGACTGGTCGCAGCTCGGCCCGGTGAACGGCTCCTTCGTGGACGGACTGGCCGGCGGCGTGCGGGGGCTGCGCGTCGCGTACTCGCCGTCCCTCGGCGGGCAGGTCGCCGTGCGGCC
>NZ_JAPWHT010000709.1:0-3375 GCF_027270795.1 Streptomyces sp. ActVer | reverse complement strand
CGGATCTCCCCCGCCCTCCCCCCCGGGCTGCGCCTTCGCCCCCCGCTGCCCCCTGGCGGAAGCGCCTCGCTGCCACACGGAGCACCCCGAACCCCAAACCCACGACAGCCACACCGTCGCCTGCCACCGCTGGCACGAACTCCCCGACCACCCCGCCGAGTTGTTCCTGGAGTCCACGTGAACCCCCTCCTGGAGGTACGAGACCTGGTCGTCCGCCACGGCCCCCGCACCACCGTGGACCGTGTCTCCTTCGACATCGCCCCCGGCGAGACCCTCGGCCTGATCGGCCCCTCGGGCTGCGGCAAGTCGTCCACAGCCATGGCCGTACTGCAACTGCGCCGCCCCGCCGACGGCGAAGTATGGTTCGACGGCCGCGAGTTGACCTCGCTGAACGAGAAGCAGCTGCGCCCGCTCAGACCGGCGATGCAGCCCGTGTTCCAGGACCCGTACGGATCGCTCGGCCCCCGCCACCGCATCCGCGACGCCATCGCGGAACCCCTGCGCGTACAGCGGAGCTGGGACCGGACGACCGGTCCCGAGCGCGTGGCCGAGCTGCTGGAGCAGGTCGGCCTCGACCCGTCACTCGGCGACCGGCGTCCGCACGAACTCTCCGGCGGTCAGTGCCAACGCGCCGGAATCGCCGGCGCGTTGGCCTGCGAGCCGAAGCTCCTGGTGCTCGACGAACCGGTCTCCGCACTCGACCCGTCCCTGCGCGCGGGCATCCTCAACCTCCTGGCCGAGCTGCAGGAACGCCTCGGCCTCGGCTACCTGTTCATCTGCCACGACATGGCACTCGTACGCCACTTCTGCGACCGCGTCGCGGAGATGCGCGAGGGCAGGATCGTCAGGACGACCCCTCTGCCGTAACCCCGGCCGCCGAACCCGCCGCGCCTACCGCGGCCGTCCCCGCGATCACCCGCCGCAGCCCCTCGGTGAGTTCCTCCGGACTGGTCGCGGTCTCGGGGTCGAAGGTCCACTGCGCGATGAGCCCCATCATCAGAGTCATGTAGAACTTGCCCAGCGTGTCGACGTCCCTCTCCGGCACGTCCTCCTCCAGCCCGCCCATCAGCAGCGGGATGATGCCGCGTGCCCCTTCGCGCTGGGCCTTGGCCAGGTGGTCGCGCACGCCGGGCACCTTGTCGCCCATGACCACGATCTCCATGCTGAGATGCCACATCGAACCGGGCCTCTGCATGGTCCCGATGACGTTCGACCACACCTCCTGGAACCGCTCCAGGGACCCCGGCTCGGTGTTCGCCGTGGCGCTCCCGCCCGCGTCGAAGTCGTCGGACAACTCCTCGACGATGGCGACGTAGGCCTCCGCGAGCAACGCGTCCTTCGACCCGTAGTGGTAGCCGATCGACGCCAGGTTCGTCCCCGACTCCTTGACGATGTCGCGGGCCGTCGTACGCACGAAGCCCTTCTCCAGCAGGCAGCGCTTGGCGCCTTCGAGCAGATCCTCACGGTGTCCCATGCGGCTCAGCGTACCTCTGCGACAGACAAGCGTCCCAGACGGATGTATAAGACGAGCACTCCGAGGCGCCGGTTCTATACGCACGTACTAGACAAGTGTTTAAGACGCCCGTACATTCTCGCTCATGACGAATCCCAGCGCGCCCAACCCGGTCCCTCCGCCCACTCCGCCCGGTTCGGGCACCTCCGGCGCCCCGGGCACCCAGGGGGCTCCCGCCCGTGCCGGACGCCGCGAATGGACCGCACTCGGCGTCCTGATGCTGCCTCTGCTCCTGGTCTCCATGGATGTCTCGGTCCTCTACTTCGCCATCCCGCAGATCAGCGCGGACCTGGAGCCGACCGGCACCCAGCAGCTATGGATCTTCGACATGTACGCGTTCGTGCTCGCCGGGCTGCTGATGACGATGGGCTCGCTCGGCGACCGCATCGGCCGCCGCAGGCTGCTCCTGATCGGCGCCGCCGCGTTCGGCGCGGCCTCGCTGGTCGCGGCGTACGCCGACAGCGCCGAGACGCTGATCGCGGCCCGCGCGGTGCTCGGCATCGGCGGCGCGACGCTGATGCCCTCGACTCTGGCGATCATCCGCACGCTCTTCACGGACCACGCCCAGCGCTCCACGGCGATCGGCCTGTGGTCCGGTGTGATGACGGCCGGCATCGCGCTCGGCTCGGTCATGAGCGGCGTCCTCGTGGAGCACTTCTGGTGGGGCTCGGTCTTCCTGGTGAACCTGCCCGCGATGGCGCTCCTGCTGCTCCTCGGCCCGATCCTCCTCCCCGAGTCGAAGAACCCGGCGCCCGGCCGCTTCGACCTGCTGAGTGTGCCGCTGTCCATGGCCGCGGTCCTGCTGGTGATCTACGGCCTCAAGGAGATCCCCTCGGAGGGCTGGAACGTCCGCTACGTCCTGTCGGTGACCATCGGTCTGCTCTTCGCCGCACTCTTCGTCCACCGCCAGCGCACGATCGAGTCGCCGATGATCCCGCCCTCGCTCTTCCACGGCCGCGGCTTCGCACCGGCCGTCTCGCTGAACCTGCTGTCCTCGTTCGGGCTGATGGGCTCGGCGCTCTTCACCACGCAGTACCTGCAGTCAGTGCTCGGCAAGAGCTCCATGGAGGCCGCGCTGTGGGGCCTGCTGCCCACCGTGCTGGTCGGCGTCGCCGCCCCGGTCGCCGCACAGTTGGTCCAGCGGGGAGTCAACCGGGCGTACGTCGTCTCCGGCGGCTTCGTCCTGGCGGCCTGCGGTTACGGAATGCTGACGGCGGCCGGTACGGACTCGCTGTGGCTGGTCCTCGCCGAGGCCGGAGTCATCGCCGCCGGGATCGTCACCGTGATGTCCCAGATGATGGACCTGGCGCTGGGCACCGTACCGGTGGAGAAGGCGGGCACCGCGTCCTCGGTCCTGGAGACCGGCGCGGAGTTCGGCGGCGCGCTGGGGATGGCGCTCCTCGGTTCCATCGGCACCGCGGTGTACCGCCACGACATCCCGGACGCTGCTCCCGCCGCGGCCCACGAGACCCTCGGTGCCGCCCTCGCGGTCGCCCAGCAACTCCCGGACCGCGCGGGCGACGCCATGGTGAGCGCTGCCCGCGGGGCCTTCACCAACGGAATGCAGGCAGCGGCGATCGCGGGTGCCCTGCTTCTGCTGGGCGCGGCGGTACTGGCGGCGGTGAGCCTGCGTCAGGTCCGCGTCCGGGGAACGGAGTCCGTCGAGCCGGAAAAGGTCTGCGTCTGACCAACAGGGTCGCCCCCGCCGCCCCTACCCGTTCCCATCCCTTTTCAGGGGCTCCGCCCCCGAACCCCCGCAAAAAGATTGCGCAGTTCCCCCCGCCCCTATTCAGGGGCGCGGGGGACTGCGCAATCTTTTTGCCCCGCCACACCCAACCCGCAGCCAAAAGCCTCTCCGCCCG
>NZ_JAPWHT010000708.1:0-3376 GCF_027270795.1 Streptomyces sp. ActVer | reverse complement strand
CTGGCCGGTGGACCGGCCAACGCCGAGGCCTTCGCCGCCGCCGCGGACGCCGAACTCGCGGCCGCCCGGCCGCTGCCGCACAACGGATACAAGGTGACCCTGATGCGCAACCTCGTGGTGGCCGAGCTGACCCGACTCGCCGAGGAGGCCACCCGATGACCACCGTCACGACCGGCACCAGGTCGGTCAAGGGAGCCGTCGGCACCGCGCACACCCGTGTGGAGGGCCGCGACAAGGTCACCGGAGCGGCCCGCTACGCCGGAGAGATCCCCTTCGCCGAACTCGCCCACGGCTGGCTGGTGTTGTCGACCGTCGCCCGGGGCCGCGTCCACTCGGTGGACACCGCGCCCGTTCTCGGGATGCCCGGCGTGCTCGCCGTCCTGCACCACGAGAACGCCCCGCGGGTCGAGACCGACTACCCGGGCCTGCTAGGGTCCGTGCCGGATCCGACCGTCGCCGTCTTCCAGCACGACCGGGTGCCGCACATGGGCTGGCCGGTCGCCCTGGTCGTCGCCGAGACCTCCGAGCAGGCCCGGGAGGCCGCCGAAGCCCTCGTGGTGCACTACGAGCAAGAACCGCACGACGTCGACTTCTACGCGGGACACCCGGACGCGTACGCGGCGGAGGGCCACATGCCGGGCGTGACGGCGAAGGGCGACCTGGAGGCCGAACTCGCCGCGTCCGCCGTCGTGGTGGACGAGAAGTACACGACCCCGGAGGAACACCACAACTCGATGGAGCCCCACGCGGCGACGGCCCGCTGGGACGGCGGCCGGCTCGAAGTCGTCGACTCCAATCAGGGCACGACCTGGGTCGCGGGCGAACTGGCCAACCTGTTCTCGCTCGACCCGGCCTCCGTGTGGGTACGGTCCGAACACGTCGGCGGCGGCTTCGGCAGCAAGGGCGTCCGCCCGCACCAGGTGGCCGCCGTGATGGCCGCGACCGTCCTGCAGCGACCGGTCCGGGTCGTCATGACCCGCCGTCAGATGTTCTCGCTGGCCGGCTACCGCAGCCCCACCACACAGCAGGTCAGGCTCGGCGCCGACGCCGACGGGCGGCTGCGCGCGCTGGACCACAGCTCGCTGAGCCTCACCTCGACCGTGCACGAGTTCGTCGAGCCCAGCGCCGGCGTGGCACGGGTGATGTACGACGCCGACGCACACCACACGGCCAACCGGGTCGTACGGCTCGACGTGCCGACCCCGACCTGGATGCGCGGGCCGGGCGAGGCGCCGGGGTCGTCCGCCACCGAGTCGGCGCTCGACGAACTCGCCGAGAAGTGCGGCCTCGACCCGATCGAACTGCGCGTACGCAACGAACCCGAGATGGGCCCCGTGTCCGGGCTGCCGTTCAGCGGCCGCAACCTCGTCGCCTGCTTCCGCAAGGGCGCGGGCAGGTTCGGCTGGGCGGACCGGGACCCGCGTCCCGGGCTGCGCCGCGACGGACGCTGGCTGCTCGGCACCGGCACGGCGGCCGCGTCCTTCCCGGCCGGTGCCGCCCCGTCCACGGCGGCCATCACGGCGGAGGCGGACGGAACCTTCACCGTGCGGATCAACGCGGCGGACATCGGCACCGGGGCGCGGACCGCGCTCACCCTGATCGCGGCCGACGCGCTGGAGGTGGCACCGGACCACATCCGCGTGCGCCTCGGCGACAGCGACCTCGGACCGGCGATGATCGCGGGCGGCTCGATGGGCACCCGTTCCTGGGCCTGGGCGGTCACGGCCGCGGCCGGCGATCTGGGGGAGAGGCTCGCCCTGAGCGACGGTATTCCGGCGGAGGGGATCACGGCGCGGTCGAACACGACCGAGGCCATCGGCGCCCTCGCTCCGAAGGAACGCCACTCCTTCGGAGCCCAGTTCGCCGAGGTGGCCGTGGACGTCACGACCGGCGAGGTACGGGTGCGCCGCATGCTCGGCGTCTTCGCGGCGGGCCGGATCGTCAACCCCCTCACCGCCCGCAACCAGTTCGTCGGCGGAATGACGTGGGGCATCTCGATGGCCCTGCACGAGGAGGCGGTACGCGACCACCGCACCGGGGGCCACTACGGCGCCGACCTCGCCGGTTACCACGTCGCCGCGCACGCCGACGTACCGCACATCGAGGCGGACTGGGTGGACGACCCCGACCCGGACGACCCCGTCGGGATCAAGGGCATCGGCGAGGTCGGCATCGTGGGCGCGGCCGCCGCCGTCGCCAACGCGGTCTGGCACGCGACCGGCGTACGCCACCGGAACCTGCCCATCCGTCCCGACCGCGTCCTCATGGCGGGCGAGGATGCTTGACATCAGTGAGGAGTTGCACGGCTGGGCCGAGGAGGGCCGGGACTTCGCCGTCGCCACCGTCGTGGCCGTCGGAGGCAGCGCCCCGCGCGGCCCCGGCGCCGCCCTCGCCGTCGACAGCGAGGGCACGGTCATCGGCTCGGTGTCCGGCGGCTGCGTGGAAGGAGCGGTGTACGACCTCTGCCAACAGGCGTTGGCAGACGGTGAGACCGTCCTGCAGCGGTTCGGCTACAGTGACGAGGACGCCTTCGCGGTCGGCCTGACCTGTGGCGGGATCATCGACATCCTGGTCACACCGGTGCGCGCGACAGCGCCCGCCCGGACGGTGTTCCGGTCGGCGCTGGCGGCCTCGGCCCAGGGCGAGCCGACCGCCTTCGCGCGGGTCGCCCGGGGCCCTGCCGAACTCCTGGGCCAAGCCCTGCTCGTACGGCCCGACGGGTCCTACGAGGGCGGGCTCGGTGGTCACCCCGAGCTGGACCGGACGGCGGCGGCGCAGGCCCGGGCCATGCTGGACAACGGGAGCACCGGAACGGTCGAGCTCTCGGCGAGCGAAGCGATATGGGGGTCCCCCCGGACGGAGTCCGGGGGAGGTTCGCACTGCCCGGGGGGCATCACGCTGCTCGTCGAGACGAGCGTCGCGCCGCCCCGCATGATCGTCTTCGGTGCGATCGACTTCGCGTCCGCGCTGGTCCGGGTCGGGAAGTTCCTCGGCTACCAGGTGACCGTCTGCGACGCCCGACCCGTCTTCGCCACCCGGGCCCGCTTCCCCGACGCCGACGACATCGTCGTCGACTGGCCGCACCGCTACCTCCGGCGCACCACGACCGATTCCCGCACGGTCCTGTGCGTACTCACCCACGACGCCAAGTTCGACGTGCCCCTGCTGAAGGAGGCCCTGCGGATGCCGGTCGCGTTCGTCGGCGCGATGGGCTCGCGCCGCACGCACAACGACCGCGAACACCGGCTGCGTGAAGTGGGCCTGACGGAACGGGAGTTGGCCCGTCTCAGCTCGCCGATCGGGCTCGACCTCGGCGCCCGTACGCCCGAGGAGACGGCCCTGTCCATCGCGGCGGAGATCGTCGCGGCCCGGCGGG
>NZ_JAPWHT010000707.1:0-3399 GCF_027270795.1 Streptomyces sp. ActVer | reverse complement strand
CCAGGGCCTCGACGGTCGCGCTCGTGATGACAGTGGCCGCGTAGCCGTCCCACGCCGAGGGGACGGTGGGTTCGTTGCCGGCGGCGATCCCCGCGATCCACTCGCGGAACTCGGTGTCGAAGGCGTCCGAGAATCGGCCCACCCAGTCCGTGAGAACCTCCGTGCTGTGCTGCCCGGCGCTGCGCAGGCCGACCGAGGCCGGGTCGGGCAGGCGGACCAGGCCCTCCTCGCCGACCGCCTCGCACTGGATGTCGTAGCCGTACTGGCAGTTGACGAAGACCTCCAGGTCGATGCGGACGCCCTTGGCGGTCTCGAAGAGCATGATCTGCGGGTCCTTCAGGTGCGCGAACCGCTTGCTCGTGGCGCGCGGCGTGACCACCTGGGTGGAGACGATCTCGTCGTCGAGCAGCCAGCGCAGTACGTCCACCTCGTGCACGGCCGTGTCCAGGGCGGCCATGGCGGAGGTGTACGACTCCGGGACCGTCGGGTTGCGGTGGGCGCAGTGCACGATCAGCGGCTCACCGATGCGACCGGCGTCGATGACCTGCTTCATCTGCCGGTATCCGGCGTCGTAGCGGCGCATGAAGCCGACCTGGACCAGGCGACGGCCGTGGGCCGTCTCCGCCTCGACGATCCTCAGGCAGTCCTCGGCCGTCGTGGCCAGCGGCTTCTCGCAGAACACCGGTTTCCCGGCGGCTACCGCGTTCAGCACGTGTTCGGCGTGGGTCGGGCCCCACGACGTCACGAGGACCGCGTCGACGTCGTCCGCCGCGATCACGGCTGCGCCGTCGGGCAGCACACGGGCACCGACCGGCGCCGCTGCCTCCTCGGCGCGGGCGGCGTCGATGTCGGTGACCGCGGTGACACGGGCGCCTGTGACGGTGTGGGTGAGGCGCCGGATGTGCTCCTTGCCGATCCAGCCGACGCCGATGAACCCTACGCGCACAGTCATGGTTGGTGATCCTTTCTGCGGGACAGGGGAAATCAGGAGAAGCGCGCCCGGAGTTCGGCTTCGAGGGTTTCGAGGGTGCGGCCCTTGGTCTCGGGAACGTAGAGCTTGACGAAGGCGAGCGAGAAGACGCCCGCCACCACGAAGAGGAAGAAGGTGTTGGAGATCCCGATGCCGGAGACCAGGGACGGGAAGACCAGGCCGATCGCGAAATTGGTCAGCCACAGCACCACCGCCGCGACACCCATCCCGAATCCGCGCATCCGCATCGGGAAGATCTCGGAGAGCATCAGCCAGGTCACCGGCGAGATCGCACCCTGCTGGAAGGCGAGGAAGGTGACCGTCATCGCGAGTACCGCGAACGCCCGGCCGTCACCGGAAGGCAGCACCAGTGAGAAGACACCGATCAGCAACAGAGCTGCTGTCGTGCCGGTCTGACCGGTCATCAACATGGGGCGGCGGTGGACGCGGCCGAGCAGCCAGATGCCGACGAAGGTGGCGAGCACCGAGATGACGCCGTTGGCGATGTTCGCGGTCAGGGCGCTGTCGGCGGTGAAGCCGGCGTCGGTGAGGATCTGGGTGCCGTAGTACATGATCGTGTTGACGCCGGTGATCTGCTGCACGATCGCGATGCCGAACCCGACGAACATCAGCCGGCGCAGCCAGGGCGTGGACTTCATGTCCTGCCAGCCGCCGAGTTTCTGCTGATCCTCCTTGACGGCGAGTGCGGACACCTCGCGCAGCTCGGCCTCGGCGCGCTGCTGGGACCGTACCTGCTTCAGTACCTCCATGGCCCCTCCTACCGGTCGAGGCGCGGGCGGCGGGTTCCGGTCATGCCGCAGATGGCCAGGTGCTCGCGGGTGCTGACCGCGATGGGCAGCGGTGCCTCGGGAGCGCACGGGTACAGGTCCTGCTCGACGATGACGAACAACTCGGCGTCGAGCAGCGCGAGTTCGGCCACCACGTCGGCCGGATTCGGCACGCCCGCGGGAGGTGACACGCACACGCCGCGCTTGACCGCCTCCCCGAACGACAGGTCCTCGACGGCGACTTGGGCCAGCACCTCGGGATCCATCTGCTTGATGTGGACGTAGCCCACGCGCTCGCCGAAGCGGCGGATCAGATCGAGGTTGTCGCCGCCGCCGTAGGCCACGTGCCCGGTGTCCAGACAGAGGTTGGTGTAGCGCGAGTCGGACTCGTTGAGCAGCCGCTCGATCTCCGGCTGGGTCTGGATATGGCTGTCGGCGTGCGGATGGATGACGAGCCGTACGCCGTACTCGTCGAGCAGCAGCCTGCCGAGGCGGTCGGCGGATCGGCCGAAGCCCGCCCACTGGTCGGCGGTCAGCTCGGACGACTCGGTGAACGCGCCGGTCTTCTCGTCCCGGTACATGGGCGGGATGAGGACGAGGTGGTGCGCGCCGGCGGCCGCGGTCAGTGCGGCGACCTGTCGGACGTGGGCGAGCATCTCGTCCCACGCCTCCGGCCGGTGCAGCGCACCGAACGCGGTGCCGCCGGAGACCTGCAGACCACGGGCGTCCAGCTCCTCCTTCAGGCGCTGCGGGTCGGTGGGGAGGTAGCCGTACGGGCCGAGCTCCAGCCATTCGTAACCGGCCGTGGCCAGTTCGTCGAGGAAGCGGGTGTACGGCACCTGGTGCTCGTCCTCGGGGAACCAGATGCCCCAGGAGTCGGGGGCGGAGCCCAGGCAGAGGTTGCCGGCGATGGTGCGGAGCGGGCCTGGCGCCGTTGCCATGACGTGTCCCTTCACCCCGAGATCGGGAGTTTCACGGTGTTTGCTGTCGCGCTCTACTAGCGCGCTCTAGTGCGAGTACGATGACCCTGGTCCAAATGTCATGTCAATAGTCTGTTGCCGGGAGATTTCGACTCCACCGGTCAAGGTGGACGGTGTCGAAGGGCGGGTTCACACGTGGATGCATCGGGCAAGCAGCGGCCCACGATGGCGGACGTCGCCGAGAAGGCCGGTGTCTCCAGGGCGCTTGTCTCCATCATCTTCCGCAACCAGCCGGGGGCCAGCGAGGAGACCCGACAGCGAGTGCTGCGGGTCGCCGACGAAATCGGCTACCGCCCCGACAGCGCGGCCCGGCTGTTGGCCCGCGGCCGCAGCCGCACGCTCGGCGTGATGTTCACCGTCCACCAGACCTTCCACACGGACCTCATCGAGGGCATCTACGCCGAGGTCGAGCGCCTCGGTTACGAAGTGCTGCTGTCGGGCGCCACCCAGGGCCGCAGCGAGCAGAAGGCCGTGGAAGCACTGCTCAGCCACCGCTGCGAGGCGGTGATCCTGCTCGGCTCGTTCGCGGAGCCCTCCTTCCTCGACGAACTCGGGCGCCGTACGGTCGCCGTCTCCGTCAGCCGCCGGGTTCCGCACACCCACGTCGACTTCGTCCACACCGCCGAGGGCAAGGGCGTACGGCAGGCCATGGACCACCTCG
>NZ_JAPWHT010000706.1:0-3470 GCF_027270795.1 Streptomyces sp. ActVer | reverse complement strand
GTAGATGCCGAACTTGGCGTCCATGTACCAGCGCGGCACAGGATGGGTGTCGAGGGACGCCTTGGCCTCGTCCTCCCGTGCAGACTGGGCACGTGTGTGCGGGCAGGTGTGCAGGCCGGGACCGGGGGACGCGAGGTCCGCATCCACGCCCGTCCTGCCTGCTCAGCCCACTCCACCCGCTCCGCCCCACCGGTTCCGCCTACCCGGTCAGTTCCCGGTCCCGCCACGGGAGTTCGGCCGTGATCGTCGTCGGTCCCCCGACCGGTGAGTCGATGACGAACAGGCCGTCCACCGCGCCGAGCCGGTCCGCGAGTCCCGCCATTCCCGTGCCGCCGTCGAGGGCGGCCCCGCCGCGGCCGTCGTCCCAGACCTGTATGAGGAGGCGGTCGTCGGAGCGCCACACGTCGACGGACGCGGACCGCGCCCCGCTGTGCTTGCTGACGTTCTGAAGGAGCTCGGAGACGGTGAAGTACGCGATGCCCTCGATGGCCGCGGCCGGCCGCGTCGGCAGATCGGCGGTCACCTTCACCGGCACCGTGCAGCGCGAGGCGACCGAGGACAGCGCGGCGTCCAGACCGCGGTCGGTGAGGACCGCGGGATGGATGCCGCGGGCCAGGTCCCGCAGCTCCTGCAAGGCCAGCTTCACCTCGCCGTGCGCCTCGTCGACCATGGCGGCGACGGTCTCGTCGGCCTGGCCCTCCAGCAGCTTCTCCTTCGCCAGACCGAGGCCCATCGCGAGGTTCACCAGCCGGGCCTGAGCCCCGTCGTGCAGATCGCGCTCGATACGCCGCAGGTCGGCCGCGGCCGTGTCGACGACCACTCCCCGGTCCGACTCCAGCTCGGCGATCCGCCGCTCCAGCTCGTCCGAGGGCGAGAGCAGCCCGCGCACCATCGCCCGGTCCGCGTTGGCCAGTCCCCGTGCGATGTACGGAAGCACCGGCCACAGCACGAACAACGAGACCAGGGTGACGGTGAACGTGACCACGCCCCACGGCAGCCGCATGAACTCGTACAGCACCGTGCGCCAGCCGACCGGGTCCTTCAGCGCCATCCACAGCTGTGCGAAGAACCCGCCCCGCCCGCGCAACGGCAGCGGGCTCGGCTCGTCCACCCGCACCCCGAGCAGCCCCCTGGCCCGGCCCCGCTCCAGCTTGCCCAGCTGGCGCGCGCCCATCAGCCCGGCCGCGAGCAGCGGGAACCCGATCACCGTCAGGGTCAGGAAGGCACCCGTGAACAGCACGGTCACCACGTACGTGAACCCGACGAGCGACACCGGCAGGTTGGCCAGGAGATGCGCGATCTCCTTCCAGGTGTGCCGGTCGTACGCGAAGCGCGCGGGTGGCGGCCGGTCGGTGGCGCCGTCCGGAGTGTCGGCGGCCAGGATGCGTTCGGTCATAGGCGCCAGCCTGCCGGGCCGCGGGCCGCTGCGCCATGAGGCGGACCGCCCGGATCCCCTGGGGTAAACCCCACCATCCTCCGGTTGAAGACCGGCCGGAGGGTGCCCGGAAGACGGGCTGAAGACGGCCGGAAGTCGGCCGGGAGACGGCCTGAATGCAGCCGAAGTGCTGCCCGGGAAAGCCGTCACGTCATGCCTACCCGTGACGGGCTGCTTACCGTCTCTTTATCAGGCCCTAGACTCCGGTGCGTACAGATCGTCGAACGCGGCGCATCGCACGGCGCACGCGTAGTCGGCGCGTGGTAAGTACGGGGTCGTACGAGGTCAGGGAGCGAGGGGCGGACGTGCCGGAACCGACCATGGTCGTGGCGACCGGGACCGCTGGGGCCGCCGAGACAGCCGGGACCGTCCTCGCGGCGGACTATTTCGAGTCCTATTCGGTCGTCGGACTGCTCGCCGTGGTCGGCGTGCTGTTCGTCGCCGTCGCCTTCGGAGCGGGCCGTCTGCTGCGGCCCGTCGTTCCGACACCCGAGAAGCTCATGACGTACGAATGCGGCGTCGACCCCGTCGGCGAGGGCTGGGCCCACACCCAGGTCCGCTACTACGTCTACGCCTTCCTCTACGTGATCTTCGCCGTCGACTCGATCTTCCTCTTCCCCTGGGCGACGGTCTTCGCCGCTCCGGGCTACGGCGCGGCGACGCTCGTGGAGATGTTCATCTTCCTCGGCTTCCTGGCCGTGGGCCTGCTGTACGCATACAAGAAGGGCGTCCTCACATGGACGTGACCCCGGACGTGACCCCAGACATGACCCCAGACATGGCTCCGGACATGACTCCGAACACGGACGTGACCCCGGGGCCTGTGCTCCTGCCCGAGCCGAAGCGGCTCGGCGTGCTCTCACGCCTCGCCCCCGAGCCGATGAAGGTGGTCCTGAACTGGGGCCGCCGCTACTCGCTCTGGGTCTTCAACTTCGGCCTCGCCTGCTGCGCGATCGAGTTCATCGCGGCGTCGATGGCCCGCCACGACTTCATCCGCCTCGGTGTGATCCCGTTCGCGCCGGGCCCCCGCCAGGCCGACCTGATGGTCGTGTCCGGCACGGTCACCGACAAGATGGCCCCGGCCGTTAAGCGCCTGTACGAGCAGATGCCCGAGCCGAAGTACGTCATCTCCTTCGGCGCCTGCTCGAACTGCGGCGGCCCGTACTGGGACTCGTACTCCGTGACGAAGGGCGTCGACCAGATCATCCCCGTCGACGTGTACGTCCCCGGCTGCCCGCCCCGGCCCGAGGCCCTCCTCCAGGGCATCCTCAAGCTCCAGGAGAAGATCGCCCGGGAGTCGCTGGGGGAGCGCTACGGAACCTCCCGCCCCTCCACGGCGGCCCTCCAGAGCGGCCTCGTACAGCCTCCGTCCGCGACGCCGTCCGCGCAGTCGTCCACACAGCCGTCGGCCACGGGGGACGCCCGATGACCGGTTGGCTCCCCGCCCCCGTCGAGGAACTCTTCGGCCCGGACACCACGGCAGAGGAGTCGTACGAGGTCCTGACGGTCGACGTGCCGCCGACGTCCTGGCTCGCCTCCCTGGAGGCCGCGCGGGACGTGCTCGGCTGTACGTACTTCGACTGGCTGAGTGCCGTCGACGAACCCGGCACCGGTTTCCGCGTCTCGGCCCACGTCGTCGCCCTCGCTCCGGTCCGCCGCCTCCTCGTACGGACGACCGTCCCGCACGACGCCCCCGTACTCCCCTCCGCCGTCGAGGTCTACGCGGGCGCCGCCTGGCACGAACGCGAGACCCACGAGATGTTCGGCGTCACCTTCGAGGGCCACCCCGGCCTGGATCCCCTCCTGCTCCCCGAGGGCTTCGAGGGCCACCCCCTCCGCAAGGACTTCGTCCTCGCCGCCCGCGTGGTCAAGGCCTGGCCGGGTGCGAAGGAACCGGGGGAGTCGGAACACGGCGGCCCCAAGCGCCGCCAGATGCTCCCGCCAGGCGTTCCCGACCCCAACGAGTGGGGCCCCCTCAAGGGCCAACTCCCGCCTGCCCCGGCCCGCCCGGCCCGCGGCGCCGCCCGGCCGGCCG
>NZ_JAPWHT010000705.1:0-3489 GCF_027270795.1 Streptomyces sp. ActVer | reverse complement strand
CCAGCGCGGCGACCCCGACGACCACCAGCGCGGCGACCGGCACCACGACGTCCACCCACCAGGCCACCGTGAGGGAAGCGGTGCCGTACGCCTGCTCGGTGTCGTCGAGGAGCGGCACGGCCAGCAGGTTCCCCAGCACGACGCCCAGCGCGATACCGACGGTTGCTGGGATCAACGCCTGGGCCACATAGGCCCGTACGACCTCACGCGGTGTGAAGCCGATGGCCTTGAGGATGCCGATCCTGCGCAGACTGGAGCCGACCGCGCCGCTGGTCACACTGCCGACGATGATCACCGACATCACGATGCCGAGGACGCCGAAGGCGATGAGGAAGGGGATGGTCGGGGCGGCGCCCTGGTCGGCGGCGCGCTTGGTCTCCAGATAGGACTGGCTGCCCAGCAGCGCGCCGGACGGCACGGCCGCGGCGAGCTTCTTCCGGCCGTCGGTGATCTGCTTGTCCGTTCCGGCCGAGTCGAAGCGGTACAGCATCTGACTGGTGAGCGGGTTGTCCGCCGACGCGAGAGCCCTGGTCTGCGCGGGGGTTGCCCAGGCGTCGGCTGTCTTGCTGACCGACAGGGCGAGACCGACGACGGTCAGGGTCGAACTGCCCTGCGCGTCCGAGGTCTTGAGAGTGGAGCCGAGTTTGAAGGCTGGGCCGGCGAACGACTCATGGAGCACGATCTCGCCCGCTTTCGCAGCCCACCGGCCGGACTTGAGGTCCAGATCGTCCACGTCGGCCTTCGGACCGGACCGTCCGACGAGCGTCAGCGTCGGCATCCGCAGGCCCGCCGAGTCCTCCGGCTGGATCGTCGTGGAGGGGTACGGTCCGGCGCTCGCGGTGACGCCCGTCTGTTCTCGCGTGGCCTTGAGCTGCGCCGCAGTCACCTTGGCCGGATCGAACTGGGCCGTCAGATGGGCGCCTTGCTGCTTCGCGAAGGCGTGGTCGAAGGGCGAGTTCGCGGCCACGATGAGCGACCCGGCGACCACCGCCGAGGCCACGGCCATCATCGTGGCAACGGCGATCACCACGGTCTGCACCCGGCGCCGCCCCACACCGGAACGTATGACCCGGCCGAGCGCACCGCCGCCGAAGCGGGTCATCGGACGGCCTCCGCCCGCGTGTCGAGGGCGAGATGACCGTCGACCAGATGGATCGTCCGGCTCGCACACGCCTCGGCGAGCGCCAGGTCGTGCGTGACCAGCACGATGGTCTGGCCGCCGCGGTGCAGCTCCACCAGCAGTTCCCGTACGTCCTGGCCCGAGGCGGTGTCGAGGGCGCCGGTCGGCTCGTCGGCGAGCAGCAGCGCGGGCCGGTTGACCAAGGCCCGGGCGACCGCGACGCGTTGGCGTTCGCCGCCGGAGAGCCGGCCCGGGTAGGCGCGGGCGTGCTTCTGGATACCGAGCACCTCCATGAGCTCATCGGCGCGGGCCGCCGTCTTGCGCCGTGCGGTGCCGGTCAGTTGGGCCGGGAGCTGGATGTTGTCGGCGACGGTGAGGTCGTCGAGCAGATTGAAGAACTGGAACACCATGCCGATCTGCTCGCGGCGGAACCGGGCCAGCGCGTGCTCGCTGAGATCGTTCAGCTGGCGGCCGCCCACGGAAACGGTGCCCTCGGTCGGCTTGTCCAGGCCCGCGACGAGGTTCAGCAGCGTGGACTTGCCGCTGCCGGAGGGGCCCGTCACCGCAAGGGCCTCGCCCTTCTCGACGGAGAGGGTGAGAGGGCCCAGCGCGGGAGTGCCGACGCTGTCGTAGCGCTTGGCCACGCCCTCCAGTTGGATCACCTGAGTCATGGGAGTCGACCGTCCTTCGGGTGGCATCGGTTCGCTTCGGTTGGATCGGGCCCGGTACATGAGCCGCGTTGCCGGGCTCAGCGAACCTAGGAGCGCGGGGTGTTGGGGCGCGTCGGCCGCGGCACCGACATCAGGACCTCCCCGCGAAGGACCCGGCCGCGGGGTCATCCCTGCGACGTACATCTGCGGGACGGGACTGTGGTCGCGGAGACGGACGCGGACCGGGGCGGGGAGCCACACAATGAGCCGATGGAGACGGAGGACCGCCGCGAGAGGCGCCGCCAACTGCGTGATGCGCTACGGCCGGAGGAGAAGCCCGCCCCGCTGTCGCGGTGGGCGGTGCGCGCCGACGTGGTGCTGGCGATCGTGCTGACCGTCATCGCGTTGATCGTGGCGGCGCGTTTTCCCGGCGACGGGCCGGCCCGTGTCTCGGCCAAGACCGAGCAGAGGACCGACCACCGGACCGAGGTGCCGCCGGTCCCGCCGGTTCCGCCACGACCGCCCGTACCCGGCGGGGGAGTCGTGGTGCCGGAGCCGCGCACCGTGCCGTGGCCGCTGGTCGTCCTGTCGGCGCTGCCTCTCGCGGCCAGGCGGCGGTATCCGCTGGTCACGTTCGGGATCGTGATGGGCGCGGCGTTGCCCATCGGCGACGACGCCTCCTGGATCAACGTACTGACCTGCGTCATCGGCGCCTACAGTGCCGTCATGTACAGCCGCTACCAAGTGCGGGCGCTGGCCGGGATGGTCGTTGCGGCCGTGCTGGCCGGGTTCGCGTTCCGGGAGACGGATCCCGTGCTCCCGGGCTGGTCGAGCCCCGCGGTCGTCCTGCTGGTCGCCGGGGTGCTGGCCGGGCTCGTCCGCGTCGGCGGCCGACGGCTGACCGCCAGCCGGGACCGTTTCACCCAGCTGCAGCGGGCCCAGGAAGAGGCCATGCGGAAAGCTGTCGAAGAGGAACGCGCCCGTATAGCCGCTGAGTTGCACGACGTCGTGACCCACAATGTCAGCGTGATGGTGATCCAGGCGGGCGCGGCCCGCAAGGTGATGGACACGGCGCCCGAGCGGTCCAAAGAGGCACTGCTGGCGGTCGAGGCCGGAGGCCGGGCAGCCATGTCCGAACTCCGGCATGTGATGGGGCTGCTCGCAGCCCCGGACACCGGCCGCCCCGACAGCCCCGCCGACGGGCTCGAACCGCAGCCCGGTCTCGGACATCTCGACGCCCTGATCGAACGCGTACGCGCCGCCGGGACACCGGTAGCCATCGCGGTGTCCCTGCCACCTGAGCCGCTGCCGCCCGGGGTGGACCTCGCGGCGTACCGCGTGGTGCAGGAGGCACTGACCAACACGATCAAACACGCGCCCGGCGCCGACGCCTCCGTCACGATCGGCCACACCGACGACTGCCTGGAGATCGAAGTCACGGACACCGGAGCCGCCCACGACGCCCCGTCGACGAGCCCCAACGGCACAGGCGCAGGCCCTGACACAGGTACCGGCACAGGCGGTGGCAACGGCCGCGGGCTGATCGGGCCCCGTGAGCGGCTGACGGTCTACGGCGGCGAGCTGACGGCCGGACCGACCCTCGCCGGCGGATACCGGATCAGGGCCCGAATCCCGTGGCGGACCGCGTGAACGGGCCGTCCCTGCGCGCCGTCATCGCCGACGACCAGGCCCTGGTCCGTACGGGCTTCGGGATGATCC
>NZ_JAPWHT010000704.1:0-3515 GCF_027270795.1 Streptomyces sp. ActVer | reverse complement strand
GGCTGCTCGGGCCCCGGGGCCGCCGCCGAGGACGCGCGGGCCGCCGAGGACCCGGTCGGGATCCTCCACCGGAGCGCGGAGAACCTGGTCAGGGCGGGCAGCTCCAAGGCGCGTACGTCGATGGAGATGGCCACCGGCGGCACCCGCGTGACGATCCGCGGCGAGGGCGTCTACGACTACAAGGGCCAGGTGGGCCGCCTGAAGGTGCTCCTCCCCCAGGACCCGGCCGGCGTCGACGAGCGCCGCCCGATCACCGAGCTCCTCGCGCCGGGGGCCCTCTACATGAAGAACCGCGGCGCCGGCGTCCCGGCCGACAAGTGGGTACGCGTCGACACTGCCACGCTCTCCGACGGGAACCTGGTCACGGGCGGCGCGACCGACCCGTTCGCCGCCGCCGAACTGCTGCGGGGCACACGGAAGGCGACGTACCTGGGGAGGACCTCGGTAGCGGGCACCGCCGTACGGCACTACCGCGGTACGGCCGATCTCGGCGTGGCCGCGCGCGATGCCTCTCCCGGGAGCCGGGCGTCCCTGCGGGCGGCGGCGAAGGGCTTCGCCACGGCGACGGTCCCCTTCGACGTCTACCTCGACGACCAGGGCCGCATCCGCAAGGTCCGCCACCGCTTCAGTTTCGTGAACGGGCAGCAGAAGGGTACGGTCGCGGTCTCCTCGACGACCCTGCTGTACGACTTCGGAGCCCCCGTCGACGTACGACTGCCGGACGCGAAGGACATCTACGCCGGACGGATCGCCGAATAGGGAGGCCGGAATGTGCGGGGCCGGAAATGGTCCGTTGGTGCCATGCGCCGTCCGTGGGCCCCTCCCTACTCTAGGAAGTCGGTGACGGCAGGAAGAGGTGATGCACGTGGCTCCGGCGCGCGGTACGGCAGTTCAGGACCACGTGGCCCTCGCCGAGATCGAGCTGTGCGGCGACCTGATCATCGCCGCCTCGGCCGCCCGCGAGGACCGGCTCAGCCCCGACCGCATCGACGAGGTCCTGAAGCTGGCCGAAGAGCGCTTCCTGGAAGAGCACGGCGAGAAGACCGACAGGTAAGCACCGGCCCCTGCAAGGGGCGCGGGGAACTGCGCAGTCTTTTGGCTTTCAGGGGCGCGGGGAACTGCGCGACCAGCCACGACGCACCCGCACCCGCACCCGCCAACGCACCGGCCGCCTCAAACGGCTCCTGCCTCGGAGGGTCACATCCGCAGGAGTCGTCCAATGGCCTTCGTGGCCTCTTCCACCTTCGCGTCGATCTCCGTGCCGCCCTTGAGGGCCGCGTCCGCGACGCAGTGACGAAGGTGCTCCTCCAGGAGCTGCAGGGCGAACGACTGGAGAGCCTTGGTGGAGGCCGAGACCTGGGTGAGTACGTCGATGCAGTAGACGTCCTCGTCGACCATGCGCTGCAGGCCACGGATCTGGCCCTCGATGCGCCGCAGCCGCTTGAGGTGCTCGTCCTTCTGCTTGTGGTAGCCGTGGATCCCGCGGTCGTGGTCGGTCACGATCTCCTGGGCCCCGGCCTCCGGCGCCTCACCGGAGGGCACCGTGGCGCCGGCCTCGGTGGTCGTCATCGCGTCCTCCTGCTGACTGATACCCCTACCGGGTATATGGTAACGAACTTTGCTGGGTATAGGGCCCTTGGCGAACGTCCTCGGAGGACCCCGTGCTGATCACTGTGCCCGATGGGCGACACTGGTGGGCGGCCGGTTAGCCGTGGCCGGATGATGCGCCTAGCATCAGCCTGACCGAAACCCAAGCAATCCGAGGACCCCACGTGCGATTTCGTCTGACCCCCAGGGAGACGAGCTTCTACGACATGTTCGCCGCATCCGCGGACAACATCGTCACGGGCTCGAAGCTCCTGATGGAACTGCTCGGGGCGGACGCCTCCGGCCGGGCCGAGATCGCCGAGCGTATGCGGGCCGCGGAACACGCCGGTGACGATGCCACGCACGCGATCTTCCACCAGCTGAACTCCTCGTTCATCACGCCGTTCGACCGCGAGGACATCTACAACCTCGCCTCGTCCCTCGACGACATCATGGACTTCATGGAGGAGGCCGTCGACCTGGTCGTCCTCTACAACGTCGAGGATCTCCCGAAGGGCGTCGAGCAGCAGATCGAGGTACTGGCACGGGCGGCCGAGCTCACCGCCGAGGCCATGCCGAACCTGCGCACGATGGACAACCTCACCGAGTACTGGATCGAGGTCAACCGCCTGGAGAACCAGGCCGACCAGATCCACCGCAAGCTGCTGGCCATGCTGTTCAACGGCAAGTACGAAGCCATCGAGGTACTCAAGCTCAAGCAGATCGTGGACGTCCTCGAAGAGGCCGCCGACGCCTTCGAGCACGTGGCCAACACGGTGGAGACCATCGCGGTCAAGGAGTCCTGACCTCTTCATGGACACCTTCGCCTTGATCGTGACCATCGGTGTCGCGCTCGGATTCACCTATACCAACGGCTTCCACGACTCGGCCAACGCCATCGCCACGTCCGTGTCCACGCGCGCTCTGACGCCGCGGGCGGCGCTCGCGATGGCCGCGGTGATGAACCTCGCCGGCGCGTTCCTCGGCAGCGGGGTCGCCAAGACCGTCAGTGAAGGCCTGATCGAGACACCGCAGGGCAACAAGGGTATGTGGGTCCTGTTCTCCGCGCTGGTGGGCGCGATCGTGTGGAACCTCGTCACCTGGTACTTCGGCCTCCCGTCCTCCTCCTCCCACGCGCTGTTCGGCGGCATGGTGGGGGCGGCGCTCGCGGGCGGTATCGGTGTCATCTGGTCCGGCGTCCTGGACAAGGTCGTCATCCCCATGTTCATCTCGCCGGTCGTCGGTCTGATCGCCGGCTATCTGGTGATGTGCGCGATCCTGTGGATGTTCCGCAAGTCCAATCCGCACAAGGCCAAGCGCGGTTTCCGTATAGCGCAGACCGTGTCGGCGGCCGGTATGGCCCTCGGCCACGGTCTCCAGGACGCCCAGAAGACGATGGGCATCGTGGTGATGGCGCTGGTCATCGCGGATGTCGAGGACGCGGGTGATCCGATCCCGGTGTGGGTCAAGATCGCGTGTGCGGTGATGCTGTCCCTGGGTACCTACGCGGGTGGCTGGCGCATCATGCGGACGCTGGGCCGGAAGATCATCGAACTGGATCCGCCGCAGGGTTTCGCCGCGGAGACGACCGGCGCCTCGATCATGTTCACCTCGGCGTTCCTCTTCCACGCGCCCATCTCGACGACCCACGTCATCACGTCCGCCATCATGGGCGTCGGCGCCACCAAGCGCGTGAACGCCGTCCGCTGGGGCGTCGCCAAGAACATCATCCTCGGCTGGTTCATCACGATGCCGGCGGCGGCGCTGGTCGCAGCGGCCAGCTTCTGGATCGTGAACCTGGCGTTCGTGTAGGGCCGTTTTCGCCCCCGCCGCCCCTACCCATTCCCATCCCTTGCTCAGGGGCTCCGCCCCCGAACCCCCAAAAGACTGCGCAGTTCCCCGCGCCCCTAAAAAAGGGCTCGGGGAAC
>NZ_JAPWHT010000703.1:0-3524 GCF_027270795.1 Streptomyces sp. ActVer | reverse complement strand
GGGCCCGGCCGCCGACGAGGGACTGGCGCGGCGGCTGCGCGCGCTCGCCTGCACCGCGCCGCTGCACGACCTCGACGTACGCAAGGCGAACCTCGCGGGTGAGTACTCGGTGTACGGGATGGCGGAGGTGGCCCTCGCCGCCATCGACCTCGTCACACTGAACATGGACTTCGACACGGGCGCCGACCACGACCAGATAGTGGCCAGGCTCATCCCGCGCATCGCCGCCCAGGCCCCACGCCGGCCCGTCGCCGAGCACGAACGCGTCGCCCGCTGGGTCCTGGAGAACCTCATCAACGTCGGCAGCGTCGACCGCGGCTTCCGGGCCGTATACGGCACGTTCGCGCCCGACGGTTCCTATGTGCGCCGGGACTACGACTTCAAGCTGATCGAGGAGGTGCCCGGCTACGGAGGGAGCGTGTATCTCCGTACGACGGACGAGGCGGTCAACGTGCTCGTGGGCGCCCTCGACACCGACGTCACCAGCGCGCAGATCGCCGCAGAGGTCAAGCTCGAGGTGCTGATCAGCCGCGGCCGGCTCGCGGACGCGCAGCTCGCCGCCGAGCAGGCCCGCTACCGGACCGTGCAGTACTCCGAGACGCTCCGCAGGGCGTTGGACGCGACCCGGCGCAACGTACGGGCGGTGGACTGGCTGCAGGCCGTGCCCGACATGATCGCCGAGGCGCTCGACCATGTCGCCGACCGCTATCGCCACGAGAACGCGATCCTCACGAACATCCGCAAGGCGCGGGACGAGTCGGAGGACGCCGAGCAGAAGCGGCGGGCCGCCGAACTCGTCGACATCGTCAAGGACTGCATCCGGCGGCACACACAGCTGCAGTCCCGTCTCCTGGAGGCCGGGCCGCTGTTCCGTGCCGAGCAGGACCGGCAGGCCTTCGCGACGCCCATGACGACGTCCGGGACAGATCTGTACGGGCATCTCGTCGCGCCCGTACTGCCGTTGCCCATGGAGCAGGCGCTGCGGGTGACCGACGCGTTCTTCGCCCGCGGGACGGGGCTTCGGACGCCCGCGTCCGTTCGGGTCGGGGATCTTGTCGATCTTCTGCTGACGCCGCCGATGGAGCGGGAGCATCTCGGTGCCGAGATGCCCGAGCCGGACCTGATCGCCACGCCGGACGACAGCCGGTTCAGCGAGGAGCAGCTCGCCGCCGCCATGGAACTGCTCGACCTGCCGGCCGACGCGCCGCGCCGGTTGTCCGGGCTGCTGGCCGACGCGCGGCGTCAGGACCCCGAGCTGCCCTATCTGCTCGCCCTGCTGGCCGTGCACGCGGCCAGTCCGCCGGTCGGTACGGCGTATCGGCAGGGTGAGGAGAAGCTGCTGTTCGCCGTGGACGACGGGACCGAGCTGGATGATCCGGAGTTCGGTGGGGCCGATCTGATCGTGGGGATGGCTTTGCTGGATGCGGTGGGGATGGCTGCGGACCGTAAGGATGCGGCGTGAACGCTCCGCTGGGTTCGCCGGGTGACTTCGGGTTGTTTGTGACCTGCGGGTCCTCCGTGGCTTGTCGCGCAGTTCCCCGCGCCCCTAAGGGGGCGCTTGTCCTCGGCCCCGTTTTCAAGTTCAGGGAGTTGCAGTCGTCGTGACCGAGCATGTCGAGTGGAGTGAGCCGGAGGCTGTCGCTCCTCCGGTGAGCAGCGCCGTCACTCCCGCCGACGCCGCTGATGCCGCGCGGCTCGTGGCCTTTGGGTTGCAGCCGAAGTTGCAGCCCGCGCGGGATCAGGAGTATGCCGAGTTGTTGCGGAGGTATCGGGAGGATCCGGCCTTCGCGCGGCTGGCCGATGCCGTGGCGACCGGGCTCGGGCTTGTGGTGCTCGAGGTGTCCCCGCGGGCGGGGATGGCGGTGACCGCGGCCGAGGACTCGGTGTTCGCCGTGCGGATGGGGGACTACGCGCGGCGGACGTCGGCCGACTCGGGGGACCGGTTCCTGCACGGGCTCGCGCATCTCGCGGTCGCCGCCATGGCGTTCCCGCGCCCGGAGGACCTCGCAGATGACGGGTACATCGGGCGGGTGTCGGTCAACGGCGTCGATGCGTTTGTGAGGCAGGCCTGTCGGCGGTTGGAGGAGCAGGCCGAGGTGCACGGGGAGAACACCGACCCGGCGACCGACGCACCGGGCCTGGAGGCCGCCTGGCGGATCTGGGCGCGACGCAGTTCCACCGGGGCCACCAAGGACGCCCGAAGACTCGCCGGTTCGACCACCGGCATCATCGGCAAGGCCGTCGCGTTCCTCACCGACTCGGGGTTCCTGCAGCGCACGGGGGACGACGGCGGGGGGACCTACCGGACGACCGCCCGCTACCAGCTCCAGGTACGGGACATGGCCGGCAGTGCCGCGATGGCCGAGCTGCTGGAGCTCGGCATCGTGCCGGTCACCGACGGCACCGCCAGCCTGCTGCCCGCCGAGGACACCGAGGATCTGGAGCTGGCCGCCGATGCCGGACTGCCGTTCCACTCGTGAACCGGCGGTCGGCCCACTGACCGGGACCCGCCGGCCCCGGTCCACCGCCCCGACCCTCTGACCGACCGTCCCAACTCCCTTTACGACTACGAGAGTCCGCCGCCATGTACGAGCTGTCCCGGGTCCGCCTCTACTCCATCGGGCCTGCCGGTGCGCGCTATGCCGACACCGTGCTGGACCTGCGGGGTGTCGGCGAGCCCGTGCCCGACCCCGCGCCCACGCAGGCGGAGTTCTTCGAGGAGGAGCCCGTCGGGCCGCCGCGCCGCCCCGCGCCCGCCGGTGTGCTCTTCCTGGAGAACGGCGGCGGCAAGTCCGTACTGCTCAAGCTGATCTTCTCCGTGATGCTGCCCGGCCACCGGAACACGCTGGGCGGCGCCAGTTCCGGCGTGCTGCGGAAGTTCCTGCTCGCGGACGACTGCGGGCACGTGGCGCTGGAGTGGCAGCACACGCTGACCGGCGAGTGCGTCGTGGTCGGCAAGGTCAGTGAGTGGCGGGGACGCCAGGTCTCCAACGATCCGCGGAAGTTCGCGGAGGCCTGGTACTCGTTCCGGCCCGGGCCCGGGCTGAGCCTGGACAATCTGCCGGTCGCCGAGGCCACTTCCGTGCGGCCGTCCGTCGAGGGCGCCTCGGGCGCGCAGGGGCGCCGGCGCACCATGAAGGGCTTCCGGGACGCGCTCACCGAGGCGGGCAAGGCGTACCCGCATCTCGAAGTGCACTGGGAGGAGATCCACGACCGCTGGATCGAACACCTCGGCGACCTGGGCCTGGACCCCGAACTCTTCCGCTACCAGCGCGAGATGAACGCGGACGAGGGCGAGGCCGCCGGTCTCTTCGCCGTCAAGAAGGACTCCGACTTCACCGATCTGCTGCTGCGGGCGGTCACCGACACCCGGGACACCGACGGGCTCGCGGACCTGGTCGGCGGGTTCGGCAACAAGCTGGGGCGGCGGGCCGAGCTGATCGCCGAGCGCGAGTTCACCGCCGGGCCCGTGGACCTGCTCGGGCGGACCGTCGAGGCGACCGGGACGCGTTCGCGCGCACGGG
>NZ_JAPWHT010000702.1:0-3534 GCF_027270795.1 Streptomyces sp. ActVer | reverse complement strand
CAGTGAGCGGCGGCCGGGGTCGCGGCGGTGGCAGGGATCGCCAGGGCCGCGGTGACGGCGGTGGCGGCGGCGGTCAGGCCTATGAGGCGCTGCCAGCTTCTTCCTGTCATGGGATGGGGGGTTCCTCTCGCGTCGGAGCGCTGCGGACATGGGTCGTGGTGCATGCTCATGTGCGTGTGAGGCCACAGGGAAGCGAAGAGATTACTCGCCGGTAACTGTAGGGTGCCCAGGTGGGGTTGGAACAGACCCCGGAGCTAGAGGACTAGGTGCGTCTTCACGACGGTGTGCATGCCCGCGAAGAGGTCGAGGACCTGCTCGGGTACCTCGGTCGTCTCCGGAGCGAGGACGAATGTGACTGACCGCAACCCGGGAAACAGAGTCCGTACCGCCGAGAGATCTTCGAATCCGGTGAATGTATTGAGCCGGAGGTACTTAATGTGCGGCAGTACGGGTCCTCCGCTCCAGGGGACCGCATCCCAGTTGAGGCGCAAATCCTCCAACTCGGGGAGCCGTTCCACCTCTTCGTAGTCCTCGGGGGAGAGCCGCTGGGAGAGCCCGGCCAGACTCAGCGTCTTCACTGAGCGCATATGGTGCAAGCCGCGCAGTCCGGTGAACTCGAGAGCGTTCTTGGTGAATCGCAGATACGTCAGTGCCGGGCCCCGGGGGAGGGTGGTGTCGAGAGAATCACCCTGGAGCGCGACGCCGGTGTCGAACTCTCGCAGGGTCGCCGAGGCCGAGAGCGGCGCCAGCGCATGCGGCTTTTCCAGGCCCTGCATATGGTTCAGCGACAGCCATTTCAATGGAAGTCCGGCCAAGGGCGCGAGGCTCTCGACATGCGGACTGCCGCTGATGTCCAGATGCCTGAGCCCGTGGAGCGACGAGAGGCAGTCCAGATCGCTCAGAGCGTTGTTGTCCAGCACGACGAGCTTGCGCGTGGTGTCCGGAGCGAGACCGGCCCGCAGTTCCGCCTCCTCGATGTCTCCGACGAGATGAAGCAGCCGCCGACCGCCGAGTGAGCGCAATGTACGCAGATGTGCCGCCGAGTGTGCCGTGAAGTACAGATCGTCCTCGGGGAGATGGGCGATGACCTCGGTGGCGTACCGATCGGCGTCGAACCGGCGCCAGGACCAGGTGAGTTGGGCGCGCACCGGCAGCGAGGGGTGGTGGCGAAAGCGGGCCAGGACCGGGAGGGCCGCGTCCGTGCCGATGAGGGACGCGGTGACGACGACGGCCCTCGCCTCCGCGTCGGACAGGCCCTCAGGGCCAGGCAGCAACTCCAGGACGAGCGGGCCGACCGAGGCCAGTTCCTTGGCCTCCTCCACCGTGTGCGGCGGAATGAGCATCGCCGCCTGCTCCTCCACGGCCGCCCGGACCTTCGGGTCGAGTTCCGTGGCGTGTTCCAGGCCGGCCAGGGCGAGGAGGCGGATACGGGTGCTCGCGGCGGGGTCGGTGCGTTCGTCGGAGGCGGCGGCGAGCAGGCCGCGGAGGAAATCGGCCCGTTCGCGCGGGCGGGCGTGGGCGACTGCCATCCGGATCACGTCGGACCACTGGTGGTCGGCGGCGTTGCGGACGAGCAGCCCGAAGTCGCCGTCCTCCACCGCGGCCTTCGCGCCCAGGTAGTCCTGGAAGGTGCGGTGGACGAACTCCACGGTTCCCAGGGTGGGTTCGCGCAGCAGTCCGCTGCGTACGAGGAGATGGCGGTGGATGGCGGTCGCGTCGCCCTGGCTCGCGGCGGCGGGCAGGGACGGCAGCGCGTCGGCGATGAGCCGCTCGGCGCGCTCGCGGTCCATCTCTGCCTGGTTGTTGCGGATCAGCCAGTAGGCCAGGCGCTGGAGGAGCTGGATCTGCGGGAGTTCCGTGAGCCGGATGTCGTCGTGCGGGAGCATGTCCCGCTCCTGGTCGCGCCGCGAGAGGAGCATGGAGAGGGCGGCGTCGTACAACTCCTGTCGTCCGTGCGGGAGATAGCCGCGCCGGTCGCGGTGCAGGGCGCAGATGAGGCCGCACATCAGGGGGTTGGTGGCGAGGCGGCCGAGGTCGGGCTTTGTGCGAACGGCGTCGAGGAGCGATGTCTCGTACGCGGTGAGGCGTTCCGTGTCCGGGGCGCCGATCCGGGCCGCCCTGTGCCAGCGCTCGACGAACGCGGTGACATCCTCGCGGCTCATCGGTGAGAGCGCCAGCTCGGTGAAGCCGTCCGCGGCGAGCCAGTCCTCGCGTACGGCCGAGGGGCGGGAGGTGACCAGCCACTGGTTGCCCGGGTAGGCGTCGATCAGGTCGCGCAGCCAGCGGCGCGTGCGTTCGCGGTCGGACTCCGGGATCTCGTCGATGCCGTCGACGAGCAGCAGACCGCGGCCCGCTGTGAGCACCCGGTCCGGCCAGGCGTCCGGGGCGGCGTCGTGGAACGGGACGCGGACGGCGGCGAGGAAACCGGCGGGCGCCGGCAGTCCTTCGGGGCGGCGTACGAGCGTTCGCAGCGGCAGTACGAACGGGATGCGGTCCCCTCGCTCGCCCCGCGCCGCCGTCACGGCGAGCCACTGCACCAGCGTCGTCTTGCCCGAGCCGGCCACGCCCCGCAACAGCACCAGATCCTGCTCGGCCAGCGCGTCGTCGGCGGGGAGGGGGGTGCCGGGTGAGGCGATGTACCGGCCGTCCTCGTCGCTCGTGGCGGGGCGCAGGGCCTGAAGGGTGAGGTAGGCGGCGTCCAGCGGCCAGCGGTCCGGGGTGTTGGCCAAGTCGATGCCGTAGATGGTGAGTTGGCTGTGCTTGGTCGCCGCGTACGCGAGATACCGCCGCTCGAACGCCCCGTCCCCGTCGCCGGGGCGCGGGGTGCGGGCGATCAACTCGTCGACCTTGGCGATGAGTTCGGACTGGCGGCGGGTCTGCTCGACGAGGGTTCGGGCGACGAACGTCGAGCGCTGGGTGAAGAAGTGCAGGATGTGCAGACAGGCCGTGTCGAGCAGCCGCTCGTAGAAGAGGGTCGCGTCGAGTTCGAGGTCCCGGTCGGGGCTCCCGGCGGCATGGCGGAGATGGAGCGCGAGGCCCGAGTGGCCGAGCGCCACCGCCTGGGCGTCGGTCATGGTGATGTCGCCGAGGGCGCGGAGAGTGTCGGCCAGCGCGTGGACGACGGGTTGTGCCTCGTCGGGGGCGATGGGGCGCTCGTCGGTTTCCTTCAGGGCCCGCCTGACCAGCTCGGAGGCGAGCCGGGTGACGTCCTTCTCGCCGAGCGTGCGCTGTTCGCCCTTGAAGGAGACGCGGGACGAGATGCGTACGGGCTTGTCGACCAGCCCCGCGCCCGGCCCCTCCGGCGTGAAGAGCTTCTTGATCAGCGGTGTGGCCACGGTGGACGCCAGTCGGACTCCGACTGTTGTTGGTTCCATGGCGCTCCCCCGAGGGCATGGTGTGTCGGCTGCGGGTTCGTTGTGGCTGGTCGCGCCCCGCGGCGGAGCCGCATATGTCACGGCCCCGCGCCCCCAAAGGGCAAGGCCGTGAAGTTACGGGTCTGGTGTGGTTGTCCATGGCGTCGTGATCTGCGGGTTC
>NZ_JAPWHT010000701.1:0-3535 GCF_027270795.1 Streptomyces sp. ActVer | reverse complement strand
GCCGCCGCCCCCGGGCGGCGCGGGCGCGCCTTCCGCGTGACGTCAGGTCAGGCGAGGGGTCAGGCGTTGGGGTCGAACGCGATCCCGGGCGGCTTGGCCGAGGACAGGTGCGAGTTGAACGTACTGTCCTTGATGCCGAGCGTGGCACTGCCGAAGTTGTACGAGGTCAGCGTGTCGCGCACGCCCGCGGGATAGCCGTTCCAGCCGACCAGCGGCGGGTACTGCCAGGTTCCCTTGTGGTTCTCCGGCGGCTCGTCGCCGGCGGTCGCGGCGCGGAAGGAGTGCGTTCTGATGCCGTCCTTGTGGTAAACGATCTTCGGGTGCGTCCCGTCCCAGCGGATCGCCGAACGGTTGTGGACCGTGAACGAGCCGTGGTTGGAGGTCGAGACGTACTGGGCCTCGTTGTTCTGTACCCAGACCACGACGTGCTCCCAGTCGTGCCGGTGCCCGCCGAGACCGCTGCCGGCCACGGCCTGGTCCTTCTCGAAGTAGAGGGCGTACATGATCGCGCACCAGCCGTTGTTGCACTTGGAGCGCGAGTAGCCGTTGGTGTTGTCGAGGTCCGAGGCGTCGCGGCACTGGCCGTTGAGGGCGCCGCTCGGGTTGAGGCCGCCGTTGACGACGCCGCCGGGGCCGATCGCGGGCGTCGGGTAGCAGCCGTCCGTGTCGTAGTCGTAGGCGGGCTGGAACGTCTGGTCCAGTCCGTCCGCGTTGGCGGGCAGTGCGCCGGGCGGGGCCGCCAGGGCGGTGGACGGGAAGACGAGGACCAGAGCGGCGGCGCCCGCGAGGACGCCGAGTGACCTCCGGCGCAGACGCCGGGATCCGGAAAGCTTCGATGCGGGACTGCCGTTCAAAGTGTCCTCCTGATCGGCCCTGCGCAGGCCAACGCCCTTTGTGACATGTGCAGTTCAGAGTCCCGGGTTTTCACGCGCGTGCCAAGAGGCCGCAGGCGTCACATTGGTTAAGGACCGCCCAACACTTGGGCCCGGCGTCGGGAAAGGGCGCCACGGAGGGTGGGGTTGATGGGAAGGTGGGCCCATGAGCGCGCCGCGGATCACCGGGCTCGACGGTGATGAGCACACCGCGCCCGACCTGCCCACATCGACGGCGCCGGGCGGGCGGCCAGGCCGATTCGATGGGCTCAAGCGCTTTCTGCGGCACCGGCGTTCGCTCTACCTGCTGGCCGTCTTCGCGCTCCTCGCCCAGATGGCGGTCGCGATGGTCACCACGGCCGTCGAACAGACCCCGACCATCGACGAGCCCGTGTACGTGGCCTCGGCCGAGGTCTACCTCAAGGAGCACAGCCTCCGTTACAACCCGGAACACCCGCCCCTGGGCAAGCTGATCATCGCCTCCGGGCTGGTGTTCACCGACGCGCACCTCGACTCGGACTTCGTCGGCAGCCAGTCGGCCCTGGGACGCAGCGTGCTGTACGAGTCGGGCAACGACCCGGAGCGGCTGATGCTGTGGGCACGGCTCCCGGTGATCGCGCTGACGCTGCTGTTCGGGCTCGTGGTCCTCGCGTTCGCCCGCGACCTCACCGGCCCGGCGGGCGGGTTGGTGGCCCTCGCCCTGTACGCGTTCTCGCCGGACGTCATCGCGAACGGATCGCTGGCCACGCTCGACGTCCCCGCGGCCGGCTTCCTGCTCACGTCCGTCTGGCTGCTGTGGCGGGCGCGGCAACGGCCGTACCTCTGCCTCCCGCTCGCCGGGATCGCGCTGGGCGCGGCCGTGGCCACCAAGATGAGCATGCTCGCGGTGGTTCCCGTCCTGATGCTCCTGGCCGTCCTGTCGTTCTGGTACGCCCGCAGGACACCCGGGCTCGACGCACGCGAACGGCTGCGGCTCCTCGCGCAGGGCGCCGCGGTCGCCGTCGGCATGGCCCTCGTGGCGGTCGCCGTCGTGTGGGCCACCTACCTCGTCGTCGACCCGCGGCTGCGCTGGACACAGCCCGAGAACGTGCCGGACATCCGCGGAATGCGCGGCCGTGTCGCCGCGTGGCTGCCCTTCCCGGAGGCGTACCGGGACGGCATGCGCATCCAGTTCGGCTTCGAGTACGACATCTGGCAGGGCTTCCTGTTCGGCAGGCTGTACGATGGCTCGCTCTGGTACTACCTGCCGGCCGCGCTCCTGGTGAAGACTCCGCTCGGCATGCTCGTCCTGTGGGTCGCCGGTGCCGTCGCGGTCCTGGCGCTGCGCCGGCTGCGGCCCGCGGCGCCGTACGTGCTCGTCCCCGCGGCCCTGCTGCTGGCCGTGTCCATGAACGGCGCCCGCGACCTCGGCGTCCGGTACGCGATCTTCGTGCCGACGTTCGCGGCGGTCGCCGCCGCCGGTGTGACGCTCCTGCGCCGCCGGTGGGTGTACGGAGTGACGGCCGCGCTGGTGTGCTTCGTGGCCGTCAGTTCACTGCGGACGTTTCCGTACTACCTGCCGTACTCCAACGAGGCGTTCGGCGGGCCCTCGAAGACCCATCTGCGGCTGCACGACTCGAACGTCGACTGGGGGCAGGACCTCGGCCGCCTCGCCGATCGCCTCCGCCGCGACCACCCGGGCGAGCGGGTGTGGCTCGTCTACAAGGGCGCGGGTGTGCCCGCGTACTACGGAATCAACGCGGCCAACCCGCTGAAAGCCCCGCTGGGCGAGGTGCACGGGCTGCTCGTCGTGTCCAACTCCTCGGCGGCCAAGGCCGACGGGCGGCTGGCCGCGCTGCTCGACACCAGCACACCGGTCGACGAAGTCGGCCACTCGATCACGCTCTACCGACGACGCTGACGCCCAACTGCCATGGGGGACTGCGCCATTCACATCTGACACAGTGGCCCAACCGGGTCACAGGTTACGGCGGTATCTTCGATGTCATGACAACGCGTCGTACGAGGAGACGCGGCGGGGCCAGGGCAATTGTGCTGGCCCTGTTGTGTGTTCTGGTGGCACTCCCCGCGGGAAGCGGTGCCACCCCCGACGCGGCCGCCGCACCCGACGTGGCCGCCCGGCCGAACGTCACCCAGGGCCACTACGTCGGCAGCTTCAACATCTACGGAAACATCGGCCATCGGGGCGACGCCGGCGACTGGATCGAGGAAGAAGCCGACGCCATCAGAAACCTCAGGCCCGGCGGCATGGACCGCTGGCTGTTCATCGGCCTCCAGGAAGTCTGCAAGGCCCAAGGTGAGCGGTTCGCCCGGGAGTTGGGCCTGCGCAGCGCCTTCGTCGACACCGGTACGGACTGCGTCGACGGCCAGCCGTACGGCAACGCCATCCTGTTCCACTCGGCCACGAAGATCCTGCCACCCGCCCTGCTGCCCAATCCGGACAACAGAGGTGGGGAGCGGGGCATCATCTGCGCCGTTGTGCGCGCCGCCGGAAACCGGGGCCCCTCGGGACCCCAAGTCACCGCGTGCAGCACGCACTTGAGCGTCGGTGTCACGAAGGACGGTGAACGGGAGGCCCAGGCCGCGTTCATCCGCCACGGCTGGAAACCGGACGGCTCGCGCACGCTGGGTGCGGACGGCCCGCTCGTCATCGCCGGTGACCT
>NZ_JAPWHT010000700.1:0-3537 GCF_027270795.1 Streptomyces sp. ActVer | reverse complement strand
TGACGCCGGCGTGGGAGTCGATGCTGAACGTTCCGCGCGGCGGGTCGATGGCGGCCAAGCGGGCCGACGCCGCTGCGCCGGCCGGAGCAGGCTGGGGCGACCGGCCCTTGGCCATCACCTTGCAGATCGGCAACGGGCAGCTCGGCGAGGTCATCATCGATCCGCTTCGTAAGGCTGTGACTACGCGCGGCGGGCTGAGGGCGACGTTCGGGGATCGGTAGGGCGTAGTCGTGGGCGAGGGGTGGGCACCAGTGCCCACCCCTCTCAGCGCTCCGGGCGACGGTCGTACGCGGCGAGCGTCGCCTTCGTGGTCGACGCGTCCTGAAAGACCAGCTCCCACGGCCCCGTGTTCACGTCGAACTCCTTCCCGAACCCCACCCACTTGCCGGTCATCCGGCGGCCGGTCGGCTCGACGAGGAGCTGAATCGCGCCGTGGTAGCGGGCGCCCCGGTAGTAGCCCTCGCTGGCCGTCTGCTCGGTCCACGTGCCGGTGGCGACGTGTCCGTCGACCTCCAGATCCATCGTCAGCGGGGAGTCCGAGGAGCCGGGCAGGGAGCGGACCGTGAGGCGGTTGCCGTGCTGGAGTACGACCACGTAGTGCAGGCCCGTGAAGGCCGAGTCTCGGCCGGAGCTGAAGTACTCGTACCGCGACAGCCACACCCCCGAGTAGTTCCGGTGCGCACCCTGCGGCTCGGCCTGCGGGGCGGGCGCGGCCGGGGTGATGCCGTTCTCTCCGGGCTGCATGTCGTGGCCGCCGCGGCCGTCGTCGGCGACGCGCGCCATGGGCACGGTGAGGGTGAAGCCGAGGGCCTCGATGGGCAGCCCGGTCACGGACTCCAGGGCGCGTGCGTAGACAGGGCGTGGGGCGGCGGTGGTGCCGGACTCCCAGCGCTGTACGAGCCGCTTGTTCGCGTCGTTGGGTACGCCTGCCCGGGTGCCGGCGTCGCGGACCGCGCGGGCAAAGTCGTCTTGGCTCATGAGCAGGCCCATGCGGACCGCTCGCAGTGCGCTGTTCGGTGTGGCCATGCGATCACGGTAGCTCCGGCGCGGATGCAATGACACCGAATTGACGCCCCCTATGTCGCCGGTATGACGCCCGCACTGACGCCGCGCAACTCACAGTGATCGCGCGACTGTGATTCCGTGACCGACAAAGGCAGCGCACCCACCCACCCCGGCCTGACCATCCGGGTCTACCGCGTCGACCCCGAGACGATGGAGGAGACGCCCGTCTGCGCGCGCACCCTCCCCGCGTCCGACGAGGCCATGATGACCGTCGCGTACCCGCCCTGCGGATGCGCACGGTGCAGCAAGACGGGGTCTGCGCGGTGAGCCCGATGTGGGACGACGAGCCCGAGCGCGCGGCAGGAACCTGCGTCGCCTGCGGCCTCCATACGGATGACGGGATAGTGCGGTGGCTGCCGCGCATGTCCGGCCCGGACGTCCGTCTGATCGTCCACGCGGAGGGCGGCGAGTGCGCGCCGCGTGAGCCTGTCGCACCGCCCCTGAGGCTGCGCCGTATCGGGCACACCGTATGAGCCCCCGGTCCGGTCGCGCACCCCAGGCTTAAGCGGCCGGACCGGGACCCGCGCGGACGCCCGTACGCGTCTCCGGGCCCGCGCGGAACCCTCCTCCACTTCCCCCAGATCTGGGGGGACTGGAGGAAGGTCTCCCCCTTCGGTTCCCCCAGGGCTGGGGGCACCGACGCAGGACCCGCGTAGGCCCCTCTCACGCGGTTCGCCGTGACCCGTCCCGATGGCGGGCGACGCGGGCAACACGACGGCCCCCGGTCACCTCGACCGGGGGCCGTTGTCGTACGGGGAGGGAGGCGGCGGGAGGGAGGCCAACACCCCGTTTCCGGGGGTCTCAGCGTCTCCGCGCCCCTGCCTCCCTCGCCTCCCTAACCTGTCGTTTCCGCAGGTCATGTACAGGGAGGCATGGTAGGGAGGCGGGTAGGGAGAACTCCCCAAGATCCGGCCGCCTCCCTCACTCTCATTCGTCGTCGAGATCCTCGTCCGGCTCGTCGTCCCGGGCCGCGATCGCGTCGAGGATCCGGTCGAGACTGACGTGCATCTTCCCGCCCGTCTTGTACTCGCCGTGCCCCGCGTCGTCGAGAACGCCCTTCAGATCCCGCGGCGACCAGCTGCCGTACTCGATCGGGTTGCAGTCCTTCAGACCGTGCAGCACGTCCAGGGTGAGCATCTTCGTCTCGTGCCCGAGGACGGCCGCGATGTCGGCGAGGTGGTCGACCGGGACGAACGCGGGCGCGCCGGCCGGGATGCCGTCGTGCAGGTCCATCGCGCGCTCGACGACCGGGGTCACCTGGTCGATGTTCTTCTCCGGGTCCCGGTTGACGAAGTAGGCGCGGATGATCTCGAACGGCTTGGACGTGAACCCGTACGTCACCGCGGTGCCGACATCCTGCCCGGGGACCAGCTCCGTCGCGCGGATGCCGGCCTTGTACTTGCCCGAGCCGAGCAGGCCATCGTTCGCGACCTGGTCGCCGACGGCGAACGCGACGCGGTGGGAGGTGTTGCGGGTGACGTCCCGCGGGATCGAATCGGCGGTCGGGGAGACGGTGACCCAGATCAGGGTGATGCCGACCTTGCGGGCCTTCTTCATAACGCGAATGGCCAGCTCGGCGGCCTCCTTGCCGTAGTCCTTGGACATGAACAGTTCGTGGCACTCGTCGAAGACGACGACCTTCGGCCGCATCCGCGCGTCCTTCAGTGCCAGCTCACGGGTGAGCTTCGTCGACTCGCCCCCGAGTTCTTCGAGGAGCTTGCCCCGCAGGGTCACCTCGTTGGACAGGCCGCGCAGCGCGTCCAGTGCGGCCCGCAGTTCCTCGGGGTCGTCGCCCTTGACCAGGTTGTTCAGGCGCGGCCGGAGCGGGTCGTAGTCCACGTTCGTCGCCATGACGTACACCTCGGCGATGACGAGCGGGTCGAGGATCGCACCGAGGAGCAGGGAGACGACGATGGACGTCTTACCCGAGCCCATGATCCCGCCGACGATCCAGTTCGCGGCCATCAGCTTCCCGATGATCGGTTCACCGCGCTGAGACACGGCGACCGGCACGCCCTTGAAGTAGTCGGTCGTGCCCTCGTGCAACAGCGGCCAGTCCGGCACGACGCCGTTGAGCGAGCCCTGATCGGCTACCCACAGGTCGAGTACACCCGGCTGGTTCGGGGGCTCGGTGGGCCACGTCTCGACGGGCTTGCGCAGCAGGTTGTGGGCGAGGACCTTCTTCTTCGCGTTGATCATCTCGACGGTGACGCCCATGGGGAGCTGCAGCTGTGTGTGGTAGCCGTTGCCCAGGCGGGTCGTGGGCTGCACCCAACGGGCCTGCCAGCCCTCTTTGATGGCCGCGTTCATCTGCGGGATGGACAGCTTGCCCAGGGCCCGCAGGATGGCGTTCTCGTCGGGGATGACGCCCTGCTCGCCCGCGTCGGCGGGCAGCGCCCACGAGGGTGCGGTCTGGCGGTGCCGGCCGACGGCCCACGCTCCGGCGAGGGCGAGCCAGGGCAGCGAGTACAG